>CAMWYI010000150.1 GCA_947178455.1 uncultured Alistipes sp.
CGTTATTGTCACTGCCACCCGTAATGGTGTAGTGGACGATTTTGGTTTCGTCGACATCGAACTGCAACGAATTACCCTCGACGAATGTAATCGCAAGTTCGCGCGTCGGTTCATCGGGTAAAACAGGCGGTTCGACGTCGTTGATTTCGTTGTCGTGCTTGCTGCACGACGAGAACGCTGCCGCGACGCATAGCGCGGCCAAAAGAGACAGTTTTTTCATGACAATATAAATTTGAGTTCAAATTCTATTGCCGTACAACTCCTATACAGCGGTTTATGTGCAAAAAGAAAGCGTGGAGCTGTATTTCGTCTATCTATGTGAAGGTTGTAGCAAGACCTGTGTAAGAATAAACGACGCGATGCCCCACACTCGAATAGATATGGAGTATCGCGGTGCGTAGAGATGCACTTTGCCCATAGTCTAAACAAGAAATGAGTGCTGTTCGTTGTCCTCTTACATTTGAAAACTGCTACATTTTCACATAAGGACAGTGCGAAAACACTTTCGATATGTCAACTTGGGTGTGCAACCCAAGCACGACAAATGTAGAAAAATTTTTCGCCCCGAACAAACACTCACGGTGAGGCATCGCTCAAAAAGCACGGAAGCTATGAAATATAGTCGTCCGTGCCCGAACGCATCTTTAATAAATGGGTGCGTTTCGTTTCGGGTGCGGAAAAACAGTCGCGAAAATGCTTGGGATTGTAAAAAAGTTGTTATATTTGCAGTCCCGAACGGCGCGGAAATCCGCCAACGGGACAGGAATCGGGGCGTAGCTCAGTCCGGTTAGAGTACACGTCTGGGGGGCGTGTGGTCGCTGGTTCGAATCCAGTCACCCCGACAAAACCACAAGCAAAAGTCTCCAATCTTTCGATTGGAGACTTTTGTATTAACTTCTCGCAAGGTTAATCTTCGGGGATATTCATGGAGGGTTCAGTTAGACGGATTTCTGTTTTGCCATCCGGCGATAGAGCTGCGTAGTACCAATGACGGCCGGGCAAATCCCCGATGAAGCACGAGTTCAGAATTTTAAGCCAGCCGATATGCGGTTCATCCAAAATAAGGTCAATCAAATTTCCACCGGACAGACAGGCGATTTTCCGGGTCGCGAGACTGTAACTGAAAATCTCGGAAGAACCGGCAGTATCGCCGTAACTCGTGAAATAGATGACATCCGATTCGAGATTCCATACAAGATTGCAGATATGCTCGTGAATATCCTTTTGTCCCGGCTTCACGAGCGTAGATGTCGAATCGGAATTGCGATCGGTCAGACAAATGCCGTCGATAAAGGGATTTTCCTCTTCGCTGAAGCCTTTTCCTGCCATTATCTGGTCACGAACATACGGGTCGAGCGCATAAGAAATAAATGCAGCATACCGCATGTCCGATGAAAAATATCGTTCCGCCTCTTCGGTTTCCTTTGCGGCTCGTTCGTTCAATATGTTAATTTGCGATTGTGCCTCTATTTCTACAATTTCCTGTGAACATGTGTTAGAAATCGATTGTTCACACATGTAAGCAGCAGCCCTCTCGGGATCACTTAATCTTGTTAAATCCGACGCCTGTCGAGCATTCAGCATGGCCACGCGCTGATTATAAGCATCAAGGAGTTCTTGCTGACCAATGCATGCATCATTGAACCAATCTTTATTCCACTTATTCACTTCTTCTCTAATCTTTTCAGGAAGATCATGGAAAGCGTGTATGATTATTGCCAAAACACATAGGGTCAGCAGTCCTCGAAGTACATTCTTTTGTTGAGATGTCATAGAGCTATTATTCTGAATATTCAGTCAATCGGTTGTTTACGAAAGTATAGCTGTGAAAGCCCCACCCATAAGTCAGTACAATAATTTCGCGTCCCAATGCAACATGACGCGTAACATGTCCATGTCCTTGTATCTCTTGTACCATTTCTAATGTCATACCCAATTCGACTTTTTTATTCAGAACAGCCGTACCATAGCGGCTGCCGAATTTGCGGATATAATAATCTTTGATATAGGTCGGTATATTTTGTTGGTCGGATACAAGATAGCAATTTGTAACGGTAAACTTGCCGGGATGATGATAGATAGCATAATAAAATCTACGACCCAAGTCTGTAGGGTAATTAGTTGATATCGACCTTATATTGGAGGGATTAGACGTACAGTAAATTCCATCGAAATTGAACATTTTGCTTTGACCGTCTTCCCCTGTGCACAACATCTCTATACCCGACTCTGTTTTACGAATATCTTTGCATGTATAGACTTGTGAATCAAAACTAATGCTGACTTTTTTGCCGATAAACAGTTGTGATAATTTGAGCACCGCACCGGGCCAATATTCGTCTTTTGGGCCTGTTTCATACCGACCATATTTTACGTATGCTTCGAGGCTTTTGCGCGCATTGATGGCTTCTTGTCTTTCCTGCTCGGCCAAATAGGCCTTATACACCGAAGGCGACATGCCGTCATGCCATTTGCCGGTTTCGGTAGTACCATTGGCAAACGTCATCGTTCCCTCGTCCGGTATACCATTGAGAAGTTTTCCGACAAATTTATCTCCGGTCTCATTGGTAATTTCCATATCGACCGTACCAGTGAAAACTCGAACATCGCCCTTGAAAGTACATCCGGCAGGAATAGTCCATTTGTAGGTCGTTCCTACTTTTTTTGTGGTGTTATTGTAGCGATACTTGCCGGAAGAGGGAGCAGACTGAACAAAAGAGCCTTCAAACGTATCTCCATTAGCAAAAAGAATTGTTCCTCTATCCAATTGTCCAGACTCGATTGTACCCGTGAACTTGTCGCCTGCGATGTTTGTCAGTGCACAATCAAAAGAGCCTGTAAAAACATTTCCGTCTTTCAATTCGCCATCGAAAGAGCTGCTTGCAGGATATTCCCAGATTTTATTACCTATTTTAACGAAACCTTCGTGTGCGAATGTAAATTGGCCTTTAACTGGAGATAAACTACCTTTGAAACAATCGCCGTTTGCAAATTGGTAGGTTCCATATGACGGCGAATCGTTATTCCAATTCCCGTCGAAACTATTTCCGTTGGCGTAATACATAACACCGTTGCCATGCTTGTATTTCTTTTTCTGGCCGTAGTCAATAACTTTTTTTATTTCCCCGACATACTTATCTCCATTTTTGTATTTAATAGTGGTTGTCTTTTGTTTGGCTGCTTGTGCGAAATTTTCCTCCGGCGCAATGAATAATAGGCCGAGCAAGGTTGTGAATAAAAATAGACGTTTCATAACTTATCGTGTTTTATCCTGTATACGAGCCTGATAGATTAGTGTTTTGTCCAAACTTGATTTGACGTCATGTTACCTTTGATATTACGGCTAACACGACGTATCTTTTTTCCGGTCTTATCCCGAACTTTCTCAATAATACCTCGTCGTTCGAGTGAGTTTAGATAACGGGCGATACAGCCATGGAACGCCTTGAATGGGCCTTTGGCATCCTTGTGTCGGATGAGAAGATCGGTGTAGTTATTTTCGTCGAGTTTTAGAAACACGTTGATGAAATCGTGCGTGTCGAATTCGGTTTGTCCGTTAAGAGGCAGGTTGCGGAGAACATCTGCAATTTTTTTGTCTAAAACGTGTTTCAAATTTTTCATAGCAACAAATTTTTTGTTGCCACCCTGCTCCGATATGGCGGGTTCAGTAGTAAAAACAGAAAGTGTGGAGCAGTTCCGTTTATCTGATAAGAGGTTCTGACAAAACCCGAAACGAATAAACAACTACAAGACCCCACACCTGTATAGCATGGAGTGGAATCGCATACTAATACAGATGATGAGTGTCGTCGTTATCCCCGTTTCTAAAAAATTGTCAGATTTCTTATCAAGGATAAAAGCGAAAACACTTTCATCGAATATGTTACCGTCTGCACGGTACTACAAAGATAGAAAGAATTTTGCTTTGCGACAACACTCCGGCAGGGTCTTGTCGCGCAAAATTCCGTAAATTCCGCACATTCGAGCAGGATAATAAAAAAGAGACGGCCGAAACCTCGACCGTCCCTTTTCTCTAAAAAATTAATGAAT
>CAMWYI010000151.1 GCA_947178455.1 uncultured Alistipes sp.
TCCAGCTCGGGGCAAATCGCTTTCAGTTCGCAGTAAACGTTGATGCACTTCGACAACTCGTTCCAGTAGTAGGCCGTGTCCTTGATGCCGGTGTTGATGAAGAAGTGCAGCATTTTGAGCTGGAATTTCTTGCTGTTTTTGATTTTGGCCTTGTAAAACTCCACGATGTCGTTGTAGCGGATGCCGAGCCGCGAGGTGTAGAAATCGAACTTCGGCTCCTCTTCGCAGGCGATGCGGATGCCCAGCTTGCACTTTTTGGTGAAGGCGTCCTCGAACAGGTCGAGCTCCTCTTTGTTGTCCAATACCGGAATGGTGTTGATGAAGCCGTCGTTGACCAGCTGGGCGATGTTTTCGACGTATTGCGGACGTTTGAACCCGTTGCAGATGATGTAGCGGTCTTTGTCGATGATGCCGCCGTCGTAGAGCGCATTGATGATGTGGATGTCGTAGGCCGACGAGGTTTCCAAGTGGATGTCGTTCTTCATCGCCTCCTCCAACACGAACGAGAAATGGCTCGACTTGGTGCAGTAGCAATAGTTGTACGAACCTTTGTAATCGACCTTGGCCATGGCGACGTTGAACATGCGTTTCGCCCGATTTATCTGCGACGAAATTTTCGGCAGATAGGTGATTTTGAGCGGCGTGCCGTATTGTTTGATCAATTCCATGAGCGGAATGTCGTGGAATTGCAGTTCGTTGTCTTCGACCGAAAACTCGTCCTGCGGGAAGTCGAACGATTGTTCGATGAGGTCGATGTACTTGTCTTTCATTTTCGTTATTCGTTGTCTTGCGGGCAATCCGTCTTCGTTACATTGCAAAATTCGGAGCAATGTAGCTCGGTCGGATTGCAAAGAAATTCGGGATGCAAAGTAAACGATTATTTTTCGGAACTCCTCCGTTTCGGGGCGTTATTTTGAAAAACCGCTTCGGATTTTGCATTTTTCTGCGAAAAAAGGTAATTTTGAGCCGTAAACCGAGCTCGGGAACATTCGTCGAATCGGGTGTCGCATCGGTTTTTCAGTAGCGATTTGTTGTAGGCATGTTGCACAGCTTCTTAATAAAATATCTGGAATCGAACAATCGGATTCTCGTGCCGCAGTTGGGCGTCTTTCTCGTCAAGGAGCCCGGCCATGATGTCGTCTTTTCGGATTTGATGAAACGGGACGACGGCGTTTTGCGCGGATTGCTGTGCGACGAGGGGCGGAGCGAAATCGAGGCTGCCGGCATGATCGACCGCTTCGTGTTCGAGGTGCGTCGTGCCGTCGAGAACGGAATGGATTATCGGGTGCCCGACTTCGGCACGTTCAAGCCGGGCCCCAACGGGGGGATTCGGTTCGTTTGCCAGTCGGACGAACCGCCGGTTGAGGCTTCGTCGTCCGAATCCGTTTCGCCGCCGGTTCCGATGCCGGAACAGACACCAAACGCAACGCAAATTCCGACCGCCGAGCCGCAGAAGGAGGAATCGCCCCGAACACAGGTGCCGAACGATTGGAATATCTATAAAGAGTATATCGACACCGCGCGAATGGCCGAAAAGATGCGAACTGCATTCAGCGAAAACGCGGGAAATGCGGCTGCCCGACGGCCTCGAAAAGTGGCGGTGCGGCGTTATGCCGACGATGAAGAGGAAACGGCTCCCCGTGTCCGGCGTCCGCGCCGTCGCGGATTCGACCGATTCTTTCTTTTCGTCGGGATACTTGCCGTGTTGATTGCGCTGGCGGCCATTGCATTCGGATTCTGGCGCGAGTTCCGCGAACGGCAGGCCGAAGCCGACATGGAGCAAATGGAGCAACTGTTTCGATAACCCGAATTTGAATAGCGAAGAACAGATGACGCAGATAACCCCAGAACAAATAACCTCGGTCAAGCAGCGTTTCGGTATCATCGGAACGTCCGAATTGCTCGACCGTGCGTTGGAGGTGGCATTGCGGGTCGCTCCGACCGATTTGACCGTGCTCGTCACGGGCGAGAGCGGCGTGGGCAAGGAGTTTTTCCCGCAGGTCATCCACGCCAATTCGGCCCGCAAACACAACAAATATATCGCCGTGAACTGTGCGGCCATTCCCGAAGGAACGATCGACTCGGAGCTTTTCGGGCACGAAAAGGGGGCTTTTACCGGTGCGCTGGATGCCCGCAAGGGTTATTTCGAGGAGGCCGACGGCGGTACGATTTTCCTCGACGAGGTGGCGGAACTCCCGCTTCCGACACAGGCGCGCCTGTTGCGTGTGTTGCAGTCCGGCGAATTTATCCGTGTCGGGTCGTCGAAAGTGCAGAAAACCAACGTCCGCGTCGTCGCGGCGACCAACACCGATTTGCCGCAGGCGATTCTCTCGGGGCGATTCCGCGAAGACCTCTATTACCGTTTGGGAACCGTGCCTATCGTGGTGCCTGCCTTGCGCGAACGGCCCGGCGATATTCCGTTGTTGTTCCGCAAATTCGCTTCGGACGTAGCGACGCAGTATCGGATGCCCGCCGTGACGCTCGACAACGGTGCGCGCGAGCTGTTGATGGATTACTACTGGCGTGGGAATATCCGCCAGCTGAAAAATGTCGCCGAGCAGATTTCGGCTATCGAGCAGGTGCGGGTCGTATCGCCCGAAGTGCTGTCCAAGTACCTGCCGCGTCAGGAGGGCGGTGCGCCGGTGGCGACCGATATTCCCCGCATGGGTGCCGACATGGCTACGGAACGCGAACTGCTCTACAAGGTGTTGTTCGACATGCGTTCGGACATCAACGATTTGAAGCGGATGCTTTCGGAACTGATGCAGGGCGCATGGATGCACCGCGAGCCGCCGCACGACATCAAGGCGCTGCTGCCGTCGGCGACGCAGGGTTCGGTGCGGGTCATGGAGAGCGGCTCGGCCTATGGCGACGGGGTGGCGGTCGATACCGAGAGCGAGGACGTGACCGACGAACCGCCGCGCGAAAAGACCAAAGCCGATATGCAGCGCGAACAAATCGTGCGGGCGCTGCGCCACAACAACGGGCGTCGGCGCGAAGCGGCTGCCGAACTTTTCATGTCCGAGCGGACGCTGTACCGCAAAATCAAGGAGCTGGGAATCGAAGAGAATTCATAACTGACAAATCGACGAATACACAGATGCGCAAATATCTTTATACCTCATTCATCGTTCGTTTATCGTCGTTGCTCGTCGCGCTGCTGGCTGCGAGCGGTTGCGGCGTCGCAATCAAGTATTCGCTTTCGGGTGCCTCCATTCCGCCCGATGCCAAGACTTTTTCGGTGGCCTATTTCCCGAACAACGCCACGATGGTGTCGCCGATATTGAGTTCCACGATGACCGAAGCGCTGGTCGATATATTTACGCGCCGCACGCGCCTGACGCAGGTCGAGGAGGGCGGCGATTTCGCGTTCGAGGGCGAAATCGTGAATTACACCTCGGCGACGGCTTCCGTGTCGAGCGACGATTACGCTTTGTTGAATCGGCTTACCATTACGGTCAAGGTGCGTTTCACCAATGCCGTCGATGAAAAGGCTTCGTGGAATCGGACGTTCTCGGCCTACGAGGATTACGATTCGACTAAACTGTTGACCGAAGTCGAAGGGGAGTTGATTCCGCAAATCGTCGATAAAATCGTGACCGACATTTTCCAAGCGTCGGCCTCCAACTGGTAATCGAAAAGAATTATGAACCCGATAGAAACGCTGACCCGGATATTGTTTGCGAACCGCGATTGCCCGCCCGAAAAGGCGGAACTCGACCAGCTCGTCCGCCGTTACGGCTGGTTCGGCCCTGCACGGATTTTGCGCGAACGGCTGACCGGCAGAACCGACCCGCGAGTGGCTATGTTGTCCGCGTGGCGGGCCGAGAGCTCGCTGTGCGCGGCACCGATAGATACGGAAGCCCTGCTCTCGTTGTCGTCCGACGAATTGATCGACCGTTTTTTGGAGGAGGAAAATCTGCGCATCGTGGCCGAAGAGGGCGAACCCGACGAGGAGGTGCGGATTACTCCCGAACTGGCCGAGAACGAGGAGCTG
>CAMWYI010000152.1 GCA_947178455.1 uncultured Alistipes sp.
AATCAGTGATTTTGTAAGCCATGTTCTTGAATTTTTAGTGTGTTTGTGTGTGTTCGTATCGCAAATATAACCAATTATTCGATAATATCAAATCCCGTGTAGGGAATCAGCACTTCGGGGATGCGGATTCCGTCGGGCGTCTGGAAGTTTTCGAGCAGCGCGGCCACGATGCGCGGCAGCGCCAGCGACGAACCGTTGAGCGTGTGGGCCAGTTGCGTTTTCTTCTCTGCGTCGCGGTAGC
This sequence comes from uncultured Alistipes sp., assembly GCA_947178455.1. GTDB lineage: Bacteria > Bacteroidota > Bacteroidia > Bacteroidales > Rikenellaceae > Alistipes. The sequence continues at coordinate 242 of CAMWYI010000152.1, forward strand.
GCAGTTTCAGCCGGTTGGCTTGGAACGACTCGAAGTTCGATACCGACGAAACTTCCAGCCAGCGTTTCTGCGCTTCGGAGTAGACCTCGAAGTCGTAGGTCAGCGCCGACGTGAACGACATATCGCCGCCGCACAGCCGCAGGATGCGGTAGGGCAGTCCAAGCGATTTTACCAGCCCCTCGACATGGGCTACCATGCCGTCGAGCGCCTCGTAAGAGTGTTCGGGCAGGCTCAACTGCACGATTTCCACTTTGTCGAACTGGTGCAGCCGGTTCAGTCCGCGTACGTCCTTGCCGTAAGAACCCGCCTCGCGACGGAAGCAGGGTGTGTAGGCGGTCATCTTGACCGGAAAATCCTTTTCGTCGAGAATAACATCGCGAAAAATATTCGTAACAGGTACTTCGGCCGTCGGCACCATATAAAAATTGTCGACCGTCGCGTGGTACATCTGCCCCTCTTTGTCGGGCAGCTGACCGGTGCCGAAGCCCGATGCTTCGTTGACCATCACGGGTGGTTCGACCTCCTGATAACCGGCCGCCGTGTTGTAGTCCAAGAAGTAGTTGATGAGCGCCCGTTGCAACCGTGCACCCTTGCCCTTGTAGACGGGAAATCCCGCGCCGGTGAGCTTCACGCCCAAATCGAAGTCGATGATGTCGTACTTGCGCGCCAGCTCCCAGTGGGGCAGCGCATCGTCGCCGAGCTTCGTGTAGTTTTCCTCCAATTTCACCACGAGGTTATCCTCGGCGGTTTTGCCTTCGGGCACGATGTCGGCCGGGAAGTTGGGCAGCGTTACCAGCGTGCTCTGCAACTCTTCCTGCACGGTGTTCGATTCGGTTTGCAGACGGGCGGACTGCTCTTTGAGGTCGGCCACGAAGCGTTTGCGTTCTTCGGCTTCGTCGCGTTTGCCCTGACCCATCAGGGCGCCGATCTCTTTGGCAGCCTTGTTCTGGGCGGCCAGCGTGTTGTCCAATTCGGTTTGGATGGCTTTCCGACGGTCGTCCAACGCAAGGATTTTGTCGATGACGGGAGCCGCATCGACCCCTTTCTTGGCCAGTTTGCGGATGGCGGCCGCCTTGTCGTCGCGGATTTGCTTGATGGTCAGCATGGTTTATTTCGTGAATTTGAGTTTGCGGATTACGTGGGACAAAAGTACAAAACAATTCCCGAAATTGTGTATTTTTGTCCGAATTAAAATTCGGGACGCCCGTCGCGCAGTCCCGCTGTTTCGTACCTATCCATGAAAAAATCCGTCGAATTGCTCGCTCCCGCTCGGGATTACGTTTCGGCCGTCGCTGCGGTCGATTACGGGGCCGACGCCGTTTACATCGGCGGGGCGCGGTTCGGGGCACGGCAGGCGGCGGGCAACTCGGTCGAGGAAATCGCCCGCGTCGTCGACTACGCCCACCGTTACGGCGTGCGGGTGCATGCGACGCTCAATACCTTGTTGCAGGACAGCGAGTTGGCCGATGCCGAAGCGCAGGCCCGCGCCTTGATTGCGGCCGGTGTCGACGCGCTCATCGTGCAGGACATGGCCCTGCGGCGGATGAATTTGCCGGTCGAACTGCACGCTTCGACCCAGATGTTCAACCGTTCGCCCGAAGGGGCGCGTTTTTTGGCCGAGGCGGGTTTCGCGCGGGTCATTCTCGAACGGGCCCTCTCGTTGGAGGAGATACGGGCCGTCTGCGCGGCCACGACGGCCGAAGTCGAATGTTTCGTGCACGGGGCGATTTGCGTCGGGTACAGCGGCCGGTGCTTCCTGTCGCGGTCGATGTCGGACCGTAGCGGCAATCGCGGCGCATGCAGCCAGCCCTGCCGGCAGACGTGGGACCTGACCGACGGTCGCGGACGCCGTTACATCGCAGGCAAACACCTGCTCTCGGTGCGCGATTTGAATCTTTCGGAGCGCATCGGCGAGTTGCTCGACGCGGGGGTCTCGTCGTTCAAAATCGAGGGGCGGCTCAAAGATACAGGCTACATCAAAAACGTGGTCGCATACTATCGACGGGTTATCGACGAGGCGTTGGCTGTGCGGCCGCAGCTGCGGCGGGCGTCGGTGGGCGAGAGCCTGCCCGATTTCGCGCCCGACCCCGCCAAAAGTTTCACGCGCGGCGAATCGACTTGGTTTTTCGACGGCCGGCGGGCCGGTGTCGCGTCGTTCGATACGCCCAAATCGGTCGGCGAGCCGTTGGGGCGCGTGGCGCAGCTCGTGCGCGACGGATTCCGGCTCGACCGTTCCGACGTTTCGCTCGCTGCGGGCGACGGCATCTGCTTCGTTTCATCGGAGGGCACGTTCGGCACGAACGTTAACGCCGTCGCGGGCGATATCATCCGCCCTAACCGCATGGAGGGCATCGCGGTCGGGGCGGCGGTCTATCGGAATTTCGATTTGCATTTCAATAAATTGTTGGAACGCAGCCGCACGCGGCGCGTCATTCCGGCAACTGCGGCGGTGGCGCTTTCTTCCGAAGGGGTGCGCTTCTCCTGCACCGATTGCGAGGGGGTGACGGCCTGCGCCGAACGGACATTGCCGCTCGAACCGGCCAAAAATCCCGAAGCCAACGCGGCGACCGTCCGTGCGCAGGCCGCTCGGAGCGGTGATACGATTTTCGCCGTGCGCGACGTCGCGGTCACGGGCGCGGAGTGGTTCGTTCCGGCGTCGACCGTCGCCGAACTGCGCCGCGAGACGCTCGACAAACTCTTGCAGGCACGGCTTGCACGGCCTTTGCCGCATCGAATCCTGCCCGAAAATCCGGCGGCCCACTATCCGTCGCAACGCATGGCGGCCGACGAAAACGTGACCAACCGATTGGCCGAAGCGTTCTACCGCGAACACGGCGTGCAGGAGATTGCCGCGCCGTTGGAGTTCGCTCCGACGACCGTCGGCAGTTGCGTCATGCGGTCGGCTTATTGCCTCCGGCGCGAGCTGGGGCAGTGCCTGAAAGAGCATCCGACGCTTCGCGGCGAGCTCTATTTGGAGCACGGTGCGTTCCGTTACCGGCTCGATTTCGATTGCGACCGGTGCGAAATGGCGCTGGTCGATTGCAGCCGGAAAAGAACGTCCTGCGAATAAAAATCGTATTTTTGTATCCGAAAAAACGCTTACAACGCACCATGCAGCAGCAACTGACGCCCGATTTCGACGATTACGAACTGATAGATTCGGGCGATTTCGAGAAACTCGAACGATTCGGCGCTTATGTGACGCGGCGCCCCGAACCGCAGGCCATTTGGCATCCGACGCTTCCGGCGGCGGAGTGGCAGCGGGCCGATGCGTCGTTCGTGCGCGACGGCCGCAGCGACGAGCGGGGCGAATGGCACCTGCGGCCGCAGATGCCCGACCGCTGGACGGTCGATTATCGTTACCGCGACATGCACTTGCGGATGCGGCTGGGGCTGACGTCGTTCAAACACGTGGGCATCTTTCCCGAACAGGCGGCCAACTGGAATTTTATTTACGACCGTTGTTCGCAGCTCGCGGCGGCGGGTTCCGGCGTGCGGGTGTTGAACCTGTTTGCCTACACGGGCGGTGCCACGCTGGCTGCCCGCGCGGCCGGTGCCGAGGTGACGCACGTCGATTCGGTGCGGCAGGTGGTGACGTGGGCGCGCGAAAACATGGAGTCGAGCGGCTTGGACGGCGTGCGCTGGATGGTGGAGGACGCTTTGAAGTTCGTGCGGCGCGAGGTGCGGCGCGGCAGCCGTTATGCGGG
>CAMWYI010000153.1 GCA_947178455.1 uncultured Alistipes sp.
CTCGATGCCCAGTCCGGTGACTTTGAGGTGCGTGCCGCGCGTCGAAATTCCCCCCCCCAACGCTGTCTTGGATTTTTTGTAACGCCGGATATTGGAGTAGAACGACGAGCGTATCGGTTTGCCGGTTTCGTCCGCCGTCCAGTGGCCGTCGTCGTAGTTGACCGGACGCCCCGTCTCGTCCTTTTGTGCGGCGACTTTTTCCAAAATGTCGTCGAGAAACTTCTCGTAACCCAAGCTGTAATTTGGCGTTATCTTTTGGACTGCCTCGTTCCAGAGATAGTGCGTCTTCATGTAGTTGAGCATCCACCGGTCTATGGAGGCGTCGTCGGTCTTGTCGGCGGGGGCGGGCGACGGGTCGGTAGGGTCTTCGGAACATCCGGCCCCGACCAGCGCGATCACGAGCAGCGCCCACAGGCTCCGCCGGACAAAGGATTCGATTCGTTTCATAGCAATCATTTTGTATTAGGCACCTTGTTTTCCTTGCCGTATTTCCGGCACCACGGGGTCAGGCCGCAGGCATCGCATTTGGGTGCGCGGGCGATGCAGGTATAGCGTCCGTGCAGAATCAGCCAGTGATGCGCCACCGGCAACAAGTGCGACGGAATGTTCTTTTCGAGCGTCAGCTCGGTTTGGAGCGGCGTTCGCGAGCCGGTCGTAAGCCCCATGCGCTCCGATACGCGGAATACGTGCGTATCGACCGGCATCACCTCCTTGTTCCACAGCACGGCGCCCAGCACGTTGGCCGTTTTGCGCCCGACGCCCGGCAGCCGCTGCATCTGCTCCAAGTCGGAGGGCACCTCGCCGCCGAACTCCGAGCACAGCATGCGGGCCATTGCCGCGAGGTTCTTTGCCTTGTTGTTGGGGTAGGAGATGCTGCGGATGTAGGGATAAATCTCTGCGGCCGTCGCTGCGGCCATCGCCTGCGGGGTCGGGAACGCCTCGAACAGCGCGGGCGTGGTCATGTTGACCCGCTTGTCGGTGCACTGCGCCGACAGAATGACCGCCACCAGCAGCTGGTAGGGGTCTTTGTAGTGCAGCTCGCTTTCGGCTACGGGCATGTGCTCCGAGAACCATGCGATGATGCCTTCGTATCGTTGTTTGGTCGTCATGTTTTTATTAATTTGGAAAATCGGGCCAGTAAGGTCTTTTCGCCCGACGGGCCGAAGTCCACTACCAATTTGTGGTCGGTCGCCAGCGTTTCGATGCGCCGAATCACTCCCTCGCCGAAAGTTGCATGCACCACACGGTCGCCCACTGCGTAGGCGCAGCTTCCGGCCGTCGTGCCGGTAGGCATGCCCTCCGGCCGTCCGATGCACCTATCGGCATGGCGGGCATCGGACGTCTCCTTGCGCCGCACGCCCATGCTGCGCATGCCTGCGGTCGAGGTGCGCGGCGTCTGCACCAATGCGGGGTCGGGAGCCGTCGGACGCGATTGCGACGAAAAGCCGTTTTGCGCCCGTTGCGACAGGCCCTTGCCCTGCGCCGAGAAACCGCCGCCCTGCGGCCGCTGGCGATAGCCGCCGCCTTGTGTCGGCCGCTGCCGGAAATCGCCGTGCGAAGCACCCGCGCCGCGCTGCGGGAAACCACCTGCGCCGTTCTGCTGGAACCGGTAATCGAACCTCCGGCGCAGCTGGTCAAGGGCCGATTCGCCTGCGTCGCGACCCGAATCGGCGGGCCGCTCGTCGTCGCGGTCGAAGTCGGCCTGCACGTATTGCTTGTCTATTTCGCGCAGGAAGCAACTCGGACGCGAAAACTCCATGTTGCCCCACTTGAACCGGCTCTCGGCATACGAAAGCGTCGCCGCCAATTTGGCCCGCGTGAGGGCCACGTAAAAGAGCCGCCGTTCTTCTTCGATGCCGTCGGGCGTCTCCATCGCCCGCTGCGAGGGAAACAGATTCTCCTCGACCCCGACGATATAGACGTATTTGTACTCCAATCCCTTTGCCGAATGAACGGTCATCAGCGTCACTTTATTGCGGTCTTCGGGGTCGTCCTTGTCCATGTCGGTCAGCAGCATGATGTTCTGCAACCACTCTTCGAGCGTCGCTTCGTCGTCGGACGGCCGTTCGTTGTTGCGCACCGCCGCATCGACTTGCTCCTTGAACAGCTGCATCGAGTTGAGCAGCTCCTCGATGTTGTCGAGCGCCGAAGCGGCTTCGGGCGTATTCTCGGCCCGATACAACGCCAGAATGCCCGAACGCGACGCGACCTCCAAACCGAAATCGTACAGCCCCTTTTCCGTCCGCATCAACGACAACGACCGAATCAGCTGCACGAACTCCGTCACTTTGCGGACAATGGTTTTCTGCATGGCGTCGACCACCGGTTCGGCGACCAGCGCGTCGATTGCCTCCCACATCGAAACGCCGCGCTCCTGCGCCAACTGGGCGATTCGCTCGACGGTCGTGTCGCCGATGCCGCGCGCGGGGTAGTTGACCACCCGCCGGAACGCCTCGTCGTCGCGCGGGTTGATAATCAGACGCAAGTAACCGAGCATGTCGCGGATTTCCTTGTGGTCGTAGAACGACGACCCCTTGTAAATCCGGTACGGAACGGCGTGATGCCGCAGGCTGTCCTCGATAGCGCCCGACTGCTTGTTCGTGCGGTAGAGAATCACCGCTTCCGACCACGCGTCGCCCGTTTCGCGCAGCTTGTCGCGCAGGTCTCGGACGACCATTTCGGCCTCCTCGCGGTCGGTATAGGCCCGCAGAATGCGGACGGGTTCGCCTCGGTCGCCCTCCGAAAAGCAATGCTTCTCCATGCGGCGCGCGTTGTGGGCGATGACCGAATTGGCCGCCTCGACAATCGTGCGGGTCGAACGGTAGTTCTGTTCGAGTTTGAAGACCTTGGCCGTCGGAAAATCTTTTTGGAACGAGAGGATATTTTCGATTTTGGCCCCGCGGAACGAGTAAATCGACTGCGCATCGTCGCCGACGACGCACACGCGCGAATGCAGCGCCGACAGCCGCCGGATGATGATGTACTGCGCATAATTCGTATCCTGATACTCGTCGACCAGTATGTACTGGAATTGTTCCTGATAGCGTGCCAGCACATCGGGGCAGTCGCGCAGCAGGATGTTGGTCTGCAACAGCAGGTCGTCGAAATCCATCGCGTTGTTGCTCTTGCAGCGCTGGCAGTAGATGCTGTAAATGTGGCCGAATTCGGGTATTTGCGCCTGCCGGTCTTCGGTCGCGTAGGCCGTCTTGGCCAAATAGGCGCCGGGCGTTACCAAGCAGTTTTTCGCAAAGGAGATACGCGACGCCAGTTTGTTGGGTTTGTAGTGGTCTTCGTTGAGGTTCAGTTCGCGGACGATGGTTTTCAGCAGGTTCTTGGCGTCGTTCGGTTCGTAAATGGTGAACGTCGGCTGGAAACCGATGCGGTCGGCGTTGTCGCGCAGGATGCGGGAGAACACCGAGTGGAACGTACCCATGCGAATCAGCCGGCTGCGGTTGCCGGGTATCATCTGGGCGATGCGTTCGCGCATCTGCTCGGCCGCCTTGTTGGTAAAGGTGAGCGCCAGCACGGAGAGCGGGTCGACCCCCTGCTCGATCATGTAGGCGATGCGCGACGTGAGCACGCGTGTCTTGCCCGACCCCGCACCCGCGATGATGAGCGACGGCGAATCGTAATTGACGACCGCTTCGCGCTGTGCGGGATTGAGCCCCCGCAAGATGTCTGATTCGGCACTTTCCATGTCGACAAAGGTACGCCGAATTTTTCAAAAAATAAATTTGGCATTCTATGCGGATTTTCGTATCTTTGTTGCAGACATACTGAAAGCGCATCGGCTTTTCTTCTGAATCGAAACTTAGACACTTTTGACGCGAAGAAGGATTTGAGTTGATGCTCGCGCTGTTTTTAGGCGTGGGCATTTCTTCAATCTTCTTTGCGGGCAGTCCAAGGCC
>CAMWYI010000154.1 GCA_947178455.1 uncultured Alistipes sp.
TAGCCGCGTTCGGTTTGGATAAGCGCTGAAAGCATCTAAGCGCGAAGCCATCCCCGAGATAAGTCTTCCCTTGAGGGGCGTAGGAGACGACTACGTTGATAGGCTGTAGGTGTAAAGGCCGTGAGGTCAAAGCCGAGCAGTACTAATTACCCGAGCGGCTTTCTTGCAATGATCTTTATCTCATCTCCCGAAAGGGTCAAGATTTACCGAAGTACAACGGATTATTTTGTACGAAGAAGGTTCTTTTTTAGGTGGTTATAGCAGTGAGGTTCCACCTCTTCCCATTCCGAACAGAGAAGTTAAGCTCACTAACGCCGATGGTACTGCGATTCGCTCGTGGGAGAGTAGGTAGCCGCCTCTTCAAGGTCAGATCATAACGGTCTGACCTTTTTTCGTGGCTTTTATTAGCGCGATAGACCCTCATCAGGCTTCGAACGCTTGCTGCGCCGTTGCGGTTTTTGTGGGGCTAAGACTGCGGAGCACGCCATAGGCTGGCCTCCGATGACGGAGGCTTAAAAAGACTTTTTAGTTGCTCACACTCGACAGAGGTCGCTTGGGACCTCCGCCTTCGCTTATTCGCAACTTTCGGCCCACGCGGCTCAAAGAGTCGCATGTTTCACCAATAAAGTACACCGTATACAGACCAAATGTCTGTATACGGTGCTGTTTGAATTTTGGAGATGATTTTTCTTTTATTTTTTGGCAATATGCTGCGGACCGACATTTCCGTTTACCACAGCTTCTTTCAGCGTCTTGTCATCGGCCGGCCGGAAGTTCTTGTATTTTGCGGGATAGCCGGTTACCGTAACCGATTTGATTTTGCGTACATATAAACCACGAGTTATGGTTGCCTGTTGAGTTTCAATCAATACGTCGCCACCGTTCAGCGCAAGGGCTTCGCTGATAGCCGTGTTGATGCAGTTCCGCAACCCTCCTCGACGAACTCTGGCCTTAGGTGTCAGTGTATAAGTAATTTTTTCGTTGGAGACATCGAGATCGCTCAGTACGACTGCTGCAATCGTCGGTTCTACATTGTGTGTTGTTGCTGTCTTGTAGATAGTTGAGCAAGAGCTCATGGCAAATGCCGATACCATCAGAATAACAAATAATTTTTTCATAATTGTTTGAGTTTAATCAGTTTTTGTTGGTTCCTCCAAAATTCATTTTGTGTGCGTTCGTTCTTTATTCGACGCGTTTTACGAGCATGAAGAAACTGCTGATTTCCTGCTGATCGATAGCCTGACGAACATTGAAACGCTTTACTTGCGGTTCATATCCGTTTTTCACCAGTTTGACTTCGATCTGTACATCGCGCGAATTTTCGTAGGTTAACCCTAAGATGTTGAACGAACGGGTCTCCTCGTAGGGTGTCGTCATGAGATAAGTTTCGTTGGTATTCTTCACTTGGTCGGGTATGCTGGATATGACGCGCCAGAAGATACGTGCCCCTTGTGGGTCGGAATCGAAATACCAACGGATGATTGTGCGTTCGAGTGCTGTTTGTCCCGGTTTGTCGCGTGAGACTCTGTTAGCTGCTTCACCGGCTGCGATGGTCTTGTCCTTGTCATAAGCACCTCCGGCGACGGGAAGAAGCTCTGCATGAGCTACTTGTGGCCAGAAAAATGTATAAGTTTTGTTTTGATAGCTGATGCTGGGTTCGAGCGTTACAATTTTGTGTACATAACCCTCTTTCACAAAGGTCAGTATCACGCTACTATTGCGGCGAGCTTCTGCGTAAGCAGCCTCCATATTTCTTTTGTTTGGGGAGATGGTACCCTGTACCGGTATGTCGATAACTCCCGGAGTACTCATCAGTACAGGTTGGCCATTCATATAGACTTTGGCCCCATCGGGGTTACTGGATACGGTGATTGTTTGACGGCTCATCGGAGTCTGAATCGGTTTCTTTGCATCGGCATGCAGAGTGGCGAATAACACTAACAATACGCCGTAAATGAGCTTGGTGATGTGCATGTTTTTCATCTTGTTTAGTTTTTTTATTAGGGTTCGTTATGGGATATAAAAAACGCGGACAAAATTTCTTTATCCGCTCTTGAAGGTATTGGACGACCCGGTAGGTAAGATGAAGAAAATGCCCGCGCCGATAAACAGCGCGAGCATCAACTTTTATTCCTAACCTACCTAAAAGTGTCCAATTTTCAAGAGCTGGAAAAAAGCCGATGCGCTTTTTATATGTTTGTGCCGGCGCTTTTGGTGCGTGGACGACACGGTGAATGATTCTCGTAGAATGCGTGAATTCCTTTCGTTATTTCTTCATAGGCAATTGTTTTTGGGTGTTCGTATTTGCAAATATAACGATATTTTTCGGATAAGCTATTTTGGAGGGTACAAGAGACCCTAAAACGGATGTGAAGCCGATTGAAAACACGGGCTTCGACTGGGTTTTAATCAAATTTGCTCGCAGTGCGGCCGAACGCCGGTTAGTCGTGTTGTATTCGGGGCCTCTTAATGAAAAATCGTCGTGCCGTAGAGGTCGTAATCCGATGCCGATTCGATGCGCACGTCGTAGAACCGGCCGCGCTGCAACCGCTTTTCGGCCGCCGGAATCAAGATTTCTTGGTCGACTTCGGGCGAATCGTACTGCGTGCGTCCGACGTAGAAATCGCCCTGCCGCGAATCGACGAGCACACGCTCCGTGCGGCCCACGCGCTGTCGGTTAGCCTGCAACGAAATTTCGTTCTGCAACGCCATGATACGCTCCACGCGCTGCTGTTTCACCTCGTCGGGAACGTCGTCGCGCAATTCGCAAGCCGAATAGGTGCCCTCCTCCTCGGAGTAGGCGAACACGCCCAACCGCTCGAACCGCACGTCGCGCACGAACTGCATCAATTCGTCGAAATCCGCTTCGGTTTCGCCCGGATAGCCGACCAGCAGCGTCGTGCGCAACGCCACGTCGGGAATCGCCCGCCGCAGCCGCTCGACCAAAGCATAGGCTTCGGCTTTGGTATGGCGACGGCGCATAGCGTGCAACTGCGCGTCGGAAATGTGTTGGAACGGAATGTCGAGGTATTTGCAGATTTTCGGTTCCGAAGCCATCGCCTCGACCACATCGTCGGGGAACCCCGCCGGATAGGCATAGTGCAGCCGAATCCACTCGATGCCCTCGATGCGGCACAAGCGGTGCAACAACTCGCCCAAGCGGCGCTCGCCGTAAAGGTCGATGCCGTAATAGGTTGTATCCTGTGCGATGACAATCAGTTCTTTGACCCCTGCGGCGGCCAGCTTGCGGGCCTCCTCCTCCAACTGCTCCATCGGCACCGAAACGTGCCGTCCGCGAATCAGCGGAATGGCGCAATAACCGCACATCCAGTTGCACCCCTCCGAGATTTTCAGATAGGCATAATGGCGCGGCGTGGTCAGGCGGCGTTCGGTCGCCAGCGCGGGGTCATCACAAGCCCCCAGCGCGCGGACGATGCCGTCCCAGTTGCGGGCGCCGAAATAATCGTCGACTTCGGGGATTTCGGTGCGGAGCTCGTCGGCATAGCGTTCGGACAGACAGCCGATGACGAACAGCCGTTCGATTTTGCCGGCCTGCTTCGCGGCTGCGGCCCGCAGAATCATCTCGATGGACTCCTGTTTGGCGTCGCCGATGAATCCGCAGGTGTTGATGACCACGATTTTGGCATCGGTGCGGTCGCTGTCGAACACCACTTCGTATCCGGCAGCGGCCAAACGGGCCATGAGGTGTTCGCTGTCGACCGTGTTCTTCGAGCAGCCGAGCGTGATAACATTGATTTTCATCCACCTTTTCTCGCCTCGGCATAGCTCGAACGAGTTCGGCTCTGCACTCGGCTTATCGAAAACGTTCAATTCCATGCACCTTTTCTCGCCTCGGCATAGCTCGAACGAGTTCGGCTCTGCACTCGGCTTAT
>CAMWYI010000155.1 GCA_947178455.1 uncultured Alistipes sp.
ATTTTATGAAGACTATTTTGAGAAAACAGTTTTTGCAGCATGTGGCCCAAACGTCGCCGTCGCCGATGCTGGTCGAAGTCGCACGGGCCGAAGGCTCCTGCTTTTACACGCCGGAGGGCAAACGCTACTACGACCTCGTGGCCGGTGTGTCGGTGAGCAACGTGGGCCATGCCAATCCGGCCGTCGTGCGGGCGGTGCAGGAGCAGGCGGCGCGCTACATGCACGTCATGGTCTACGGCGAGCTGGTCGAAACGCCCCAAGTGGGCTATGCCGCGCGGCTGGCCGAACTGCTGCCCGACGGACTGGATTGCGTCTATTTCGTTAATTCGGGGGCCGAGGCGGTCGAGGGTGTGCTCAAATTGGCCAAACGCTTCACCCGCCGCACGGGAGTCGTGTCGATGCGGCGCGCGTATCACGGTTCGACCCATGCGGCCATGTCGCTCATGGGCGCACCCGAAGGCGAGGAGTGGAAAAATGCCTTTCGGCCGCTGCTGCCCGATTTCGAGGCCATTGAGTTCAACGACTTCGCGCAGCTCCAACGCATCACGCGCCGCACGGCATGCGTCGTTGTCGAGCCGGTGCAGGGCGAGGCGGGCGTGCGCCTGCCTGCCGAAGGGTATTTGCAGGCCCTGCGGCAGCGTTGCGACGAGGTGGGGGCCCTGCTGATTTTCGACGAGATACAGACCGGTTTGGGCCGTACGGGCGCGCTGTTCGCCATGCAGCGATACGGCGTGACGCCCGACATCGTGTGTTTAGCCAAAGCGCTCGGCGGCGGCATGCCGCTGGGAGCGTTCATCGCGCGGCACGAAATCATGGACACCCTCCAAACGAATCCCGTGCTGGGCCATATCACCACGTTCGGCGGGCATCCGGTGTGCTGTGCGGCGGGGCTGGCGGCACTGAACTACTTGCAGGAGCATCACGTCGTAGAGGAGGTCGAACGCAAGGGGGCGCTCTACGAAGAACTGCTGCGCGACCACCCGGCCGTGCGCGAAATCCGCCGCAGCGGGCTGCTGCTGGCAGTCGAGTTGGGCGAATCGGCGAAGCTCTATCGCACGATGGAACGTTTCAAGGAAGCGGGCATTATGAGCGACTGGTTCCTGTATTGCGACACGGCGTTCCGTATCTCGCCGCCGCTGACCATTGCCGAAAAAGAAATCCGCGACAGTGCGCGGATTATCCGAGAATGTCTTTATTAGCGCTACGGACGGTTTTGCGGCTTCGAGAGGTTGGGAAGCGCTCTCAAACCGTGACGGCACAGAAACATTCCAAAGCGGACGGACCGTCCGTAAGTGGAGCGCGCTTCCTACCGTCCGAAGCATACGGACAGCACGTAGCCCTAATAAAAAATTAGTATTTGTATCGCACCCATTTCCACAGTTCTTTGAAGTTGGGTTTCTTGCCGTACATGAAGATGCCGACGCGGTAGATTTTGGCGGCCATCCACACCATGCCGACAAACGAAGCATAGAGAATCGCCAGCGAAAGGCCGATTTCCCACGTCGGAATGTCGTAGGGGATGCGCGCCACCATGACGACCGGCGAGGTGAGCGGAATCATCGAGAACCAGAACGCCAGCTGCGAATTGGGGTCGCGGATGACGGCAATCATCATCAGCAGGGCCAGAATAATCGGAATCATAATGGGCGTTTGCAGCTGCTGGGCATCCTGCACGCTGTCGACGGCCGACCCTACGGCGGCGAACATCGCCGAGTAGAGCAGGTACCCGCCCAAGACGAAGAGCAGCAGGCAGACAAAAATTTTCAGCACATAGCCCGTGTCGGTGACCGTAGCCAGCGCCTGCATCATTTCGGGGTCGAAGTCGGCCGTTGCTGCGATTTCGGAGGCTTGTGCGGTGCCCGCCTGCACGGCTTCGACACCGGCCAGCATCTCGTCGGGCATCAACTGCGGCAGGACGGCCGCCCCGATGCCGCAAATCAACACGCCCCAAATCAGAATCTGCACGACGGCGACCGAAGCGATGCCGATGATTTTGCCCATCATCAACTCGAACGGCCGCACGGACGATACCATGACTTCGAGCACGCGCGAATTTTTCTCCTCGATGACCGACTGCATGACCATGGCGCCGTAGATGATGAGGAACATGTAGAGGATGAAGCTCAACACGTATCCGATAGCCGTCGCGGCGACCGACGACTGCGCCTGCGTATCCTCGTCCTGCGACTTGTCGTTGCGGAAAGTCTGCATCGTGACCGAAGTCTTCACTTCGTCGAGAATCCGTTGCAGGTTGTCGATGCGGTAGCCTTTGAGTTTTTCGGTTTCGAGGATGTGCTCGAGCTGTTTCGAGATGTTGCTCTCGACGGCAATCGACGACGACGAATTGACGTAAAACCGCACGTTCGACGGGTTCGTCAGGATGTCGCTGCCGATAGCCAGCACGGCATAGTGTTCGGTCAGCTCTTTGCGGGCTTCGTCGACCGTGAGGTCGGTCGGCTCGAAGAGGAGTTCCTCGTCGTTTTGCAGTTGCGGCGCTACGAGGCCGCTTTCGTCGATGACGGCGATGCGCTTGGTGTCGCCGCCCGCATACTGCATGATGAGCGCCGGAGCGACCATCAGTGCGAGCATCAACACCGGCATCAGCACGGTGGTGATGATGAACGATTTTTTCCGCACGCGCTCGTTGAACTCGCGCTGGATGATGATGAAGGTATTGGACATTTTTATTAATTTGACTTACAATTTCCCGTTGACCGCCTTAATGAATATGTCGTTCATCGAGGGGATGATTTCGTGGAACGAGCGCAGTTCGACCGCTTCGTTGGCCGCCGCGATGACGGGCCGCACGTCGGCATCGTTGCGCATTTGGAGTTTTACGGTGCGGTAGACCGATTCGCTCTGCGAGCCGTCGAGCCAGTCGCAGCGGTCGGCGACCGCACGGCGCAGGGCCTCCTCGTCGCCGCGATAGGCCACCTCGAAGATGTTGGCGCCGTGTTGGCGGCGGATTTCGTCGACGTTGCCCGACAGGATGTTGTGCGATTTGTTGATGAGCGTGATGTGGTCGCAAATCTCCTCGACCGACGACATGTTGTGGGTCGAAAAGATGACCGTCGAACCGGCGTCGCGCAGCGCCAGAATCTCGTTTTTGAGCAGCTCGGCGTTGATAGGGTCGAAGCCCGAAAAAGGTTCGTCGAAAATCAGCAGTTCGGGCTTGTGCAGAATCGTGACGATGAACTGCACTTTCTGCGCCATGCCTTTCGAGAGCTCCTCGACCTTCTTGTCCCACCAATCCGTGATGCCGAATTTGGAAAACCACGTTTTGAGCCGGGCGATGGCTTCGCGGCGCGAAAGCCCTTTCAGACGGGCGAAGAAAATGGCTTGTTCGCCGACTTTCATCTTTTTGTAAAGGCCGCGTTCTTCGGGCAGATAGCCGATGCGGTAGATGTCGGCGGGGGCCAGTTCGCGGTCGCCGAAGAACACCTGACCCGAATCGGGCGCCGTGATGCGGTTGATGATGCGGATGAGCGTCGTTTTGCCTGCGCCGTTGGGGCCGAGCAGCCCGTAGACCGAACCGCGCGGAATGGCGAGCGACACATCGTCGAGCGCCTTGTGGCCGACGTATTGCTTCGTGACGTGCTTGACGGTAAGTAAATCCATAGCGTTGTGAAGATTTTTCCGGCCGCAAAGATAATGATTAAATCCGAAAATCAAAAAATATATATCGAAAATCAATACAATGCGTCGGTGCTCGAAGCGGGCGGATATTTTCGATAAGGAGCCGCGTTCGATTGGGGAAGGTATGCCGCGCGGGAAGATAAAGAAACGAAAAACGACCCGCGTATGTAGGTCGTTTCTCGTAGTGTATGGG
>CAMWYI010000156.1 GCA_947178455.1 uncultured Alistipes sp.
GTTGACCGTCGTTTCGATCAGTTCGTCGATGTGCGCATCGCCCGTCCAGTTGCAGACGCCGAGGTTGAGATAACCCATCGCCGCACCCGTCTTTTCGTCGACGGCCTTGCGCGAGAGTTCATCCAGCAGCTTCTGCGTGAACTTGGTGCCGGAGGGATACAACTCGACACCGTAGTAGTCGGTGATGCCCGTCGTGGTCTTGCCTTGCAGCAGCGACCACAACTTGGCCACGAGCCGTTTCGTCAGGTCGGCGATGTCGGCCACGAACTGCTCGTCGATTTTCTCCAACTGCACCTTTTCGGTGCTCTTGCCCTTCTTGCTGGCGTCCTTGTTGGCGCGGCTGAACAACCGCGTTCCGATAACCGTACCGTGCAGCGAGGGCTGCGCTTTCAGCGAAGCGTCTTTCACATCGCCCGCCTTGTCGCCGAAAATGGCACGCAGCAGCTTCTCTTCGGGCGACGGATCGCTTTCGCCTTTCGGCGTGATTTTACCGATGAGAATGTCGCCCGGCTCGACGTTGGCACCGACGCGGATGATACCGTTCGCATCGAGGTCTTTCGTGGCGTCCTCCGAAACGTTCGGAATATCGGCCGTCAGCTCCTCGACACCGCGTTTGGTGTCGCGCACCTCCATGATGTATTCATCGACGTGCACCGAAGTATAGATATCCTCGCGCTGGATACGCTCCGAGATGACGATAGCATCCTCGAAGTTGTACCCTTTCCAAGGCATGTAGGCCACTTTCAGGTTGCGGCCCAGTGCCAGTTCGCCGGCCTGCGTCGAGTAGCCCTCGGTCAGAATCTGACCTTTCTTTACACGCGCGCCCGTCAGTACGGTCGGCTTCAGCGTCACGGACGTATTCTGGTTCGTGCGCTGGTAGCGCGGCAGGTCGTAGGTCGTAACTTCGGGTGCGAACGACACCAGCACTTCGTCGGGCGTGCGGTCGTACTTGATTTGAATCTTCGTCGCATCGGCGAATGTTACCTCGCCGTCGCCCTCCGCAACGATTTGGATGCGGCTGTCGATAATCATGTCCTTTTCCAGACCGGTACCGACAATCGGCGCTTCGGTCGTCACCAGCGGCACGGCCTGACGCATCATGTTCGCACCCATCAAGGCACGGTTGGCATCGTCGTGCTCCAAGAACGGAATCAAGCTGGCGGCAATCGACGCGATTTGGTTCGGCGCGACGTCCATCAAGGTCACCTCATTGGCCGTGACGACGGGGAAGTCGGCACCCTCGCGGGCTTTGATACGTTCGGGTTGCAGGAAATGGCCCTCGTCGTCGATCGGCATGTTCGACTGCGCGACGATTTGGCCCTCCTCCTCTTCGGCCGAGTAGTAGCGGATGTGCGAATTGTCCAAGTCGATTTTCCCGCCCTCGACTTTGCGATAGGGGGTCTCGATGAAGCCCATCGGCGAAATTTTCGCGTAGACGCACAACGACGAAATCAGACCGATGTTCGGGCCTTCGGGCGACTCGATAGGACACAGACGTCCGTAGTGGGTATAGTGCACGTCTCGCACCTCGAAACCGGCGCGGTCGCGCGACAGACCGCCGGGGCCGAGAGCCGACAGACGGCGTTTGTGCGTAATCTCGGCCAGCGGGTTGATTTGGTCCATGAACTGCGACAGCTGCGAGGTGCCGAAGAACGAGTTGATGACCGACGACAGCGTTTTGGCGTTGATCAGGTCAACCGGCGTGAACACCTCGTTGTCACGCACGTTCATGCGCTCGCGAATGGTGCGGGCCATGCGGACGAAGCCGACCGAAAATTGATTCGACAACTGCTCGCCGACGGTGCGGACGCGACGGTTCGACAAGTGGTCGATGTCGTCCACTTCGGCTTTCGAGTTGATGAGCTGAATCAGGTATTTGATGATGGCGATGATGTCCTCGCGCGTCAACGTGCGAATAGCCGGGTCGATGTCCAAATCCAGCTTCTTGTTGATGCGGTAGCGGCCCACGTCGCCCAAGTCGTAGCGTTTGTCCGAGAAAAACAATTTCTCGATGACATCGCGCGCGGTCGCCTCATCGGGCGGCTCCGAAGCGCGCAACTGACGGTAGATGTAGACCACCGCCTCTTTTTCGGAGTTGCAGGGGTCTTTCTGCAACGTATTATAAATAATGGAGAAGTCGATGCCCGACTGATTCTCCTTGTGCAGGAGGATGGTCTTGGCGCCGCTCTCGATAATCTGGTCGATATGCTCCTCTTCGAGCACCGTCTCGCGGTCGACGATGACGTTGTTACGCTCGATGGAGACCACTTCGCCCGTATCCTCGTCCACGAAGTCCTCGACCCAAGTCGAAAGCACGCGGGCGGCCAGTTTCCGGCCCACCGCTTTTTTCAACGTATTTTTGGAAACTTTCACCTCGTCGGCGAGGTCGAAAATTTCGAGAATCTGCTGATCGGCCTCATACCCGATAGCGCGCAGCAACGTCGTAACGGGCAATTTCTTCTTGCGGTCGATGTAGGCGTACATCACGTTGTTGATGTCCGTAGCGAACTCTATCCACGAACCCTTGAACGGGATGATACGTGCGGAATAGAGTTTGGTGCCGTTGGTGTGCATGCTCTGCCCGAAGAAGACACCCGGCGAACGGTGCAACTGCGAAACGATCACGCGCTCGGCACCGTTGATGACGAACGTACCCCGTTCGGTCATGTAGGGAATCGTCCCGAAGTAGACATCCTGAATCACGACGTCGAAATCCTCGTGTTCGGGGTCGGTGCAGGAGAGTTTCAGTTTGGCTTTCAGCGGCACGCTGTACGTCAAACCGCGCTCCAAACACTCGTCTATCGTATAACGCGGCGGGTCGATATAATAGTCGATGAATTCCAGAACAAAATTGTTCCGGGTATCCGTGATCGGGAAATTTTCCTGAAACACTTTGTAGAGGCCCTCGTTCTTGCGATTTTCGGCCGTCGTGTCCATCTGGAAAAAATCCCGGAACGATTTGAGCTGTACTTCCAGCAAATCCGGGTAGGGCACCCGGTTCTTCACTGTCGAAAAGCTGATTCTTTGTTGTTGTTTAGCTGTGGGCATCGTTAATCCGAATTAGGTAGGGAAGCGCGCGTACGACACTTCCGTTCGTTTAGACCAAGAAAAGGCATAGAGCCAACGCACGGTTAGCCCTATACCTGTTCGCCTGTAACGGCTCCGTAGCCACTGCTACTTGAGCTCGACTTCGGCACCGGCCTCTTCGAGTTGGCCTTTGATCTGCTCGGCCTCCTCTTTGGAAACGCCCTCTTTGATCGTCTTCGGAGCGCCGTCTACGAGAGCTTTTGCGTCACCCAGCGAGAGACCTGCGAGGTCTTTCACGACTTTGATGACCTGAAGTTTAGCTTGACCGGCGTTTTTCAGAATCACGTCGAACGTCGACTTCTCGGCAGCAGCGGCTTCGCCTGCACCGGCAGCGGGAGCTGCAACGGCGACAGCGGCAGCAGCCGGCTCGATGCCATATTCCTCTTTGAGGATCTGTGCGAGTTCGTTCACCTCGGTAACTTTCAAGTTAACCAGTTCTTCAGCAAGTTTCTTTACGTCTGCCATAGTTGTAGATCTTTAATTTTGTTTTTGATTTCTGTTTGATTAGTTGTTTCGCGATTCGAGCGTCTTTACGATGCCCGCAATCTTCTGTCCGGCATTAGCCTGCAATGCGGAAATAACATTCTTCGCCGGAGATTGCAGCAGCGCGATGATGTCGCCGAGCAATTCCTCCTTCGACTTGATGTTGCAAAGAGCGTCCAGCTTGTCGTCGCCCACGTACACGCATCCTTCGGCGTAAGCCGCTTTCAGAACGGGTTTGTCCGACTC
>CAMWYI010000157.1 GCA_947178455.1 uncultured Alistipes sp.
AAAAGTGCGTCATGAACGGCGTGCTGCAATTCTCGGTGCTCGACGGCTGGTGGGTTGAGGGCTACAAGAAAGGCGCCGGCTGGGCCCTCCCGATGGAGCGCACCTTCGCCGACCAGCACTATCAGGACGAACTGGACGCCGAGATGATTTACAACACCATCGAGGAGGAAATCGTGCCGAAGTACTACACCCGCAATAGCGACGGCATCCCCTACGAGTGGGTTCGGTCGGTCAAGGAGTGCGTCGCCGACATCGCGTCGAACTTCACGACCAACCGCATGATGACCGACTACGAAAACCGCTTCTACAACAAGCTGGCGGCTCGCAAACACTTGATGCTGGCCGACGGCTACCGCATGGCCCGCGAAATCGCCGCGTGGAAGCGCAAGGTTTCGGCTGCGTGGGATAACGTGCGCATCATCGACGTACAGCGCGTGATGATGGGCAAGGAGGCCGTCTGCGTGGGCGAAAGCTACCACTTCGCGGTGACGGTCGACGTGGCGTCGCTGCGGTCCGAAGACATCGGGGTCGAAATGGTCGTCGCACGCCAAATCGTCGGCGGCGAGGGAATCAACGTCGCCAAGACGGTGCAGCTGAACCGCGTGGGCACCGACGGCTCGCAGGTGACTTACGCTATCGACTACACGCCCGAATCGGCCGGTACGTTCGATGTCGCGCTGCGCGTCTACCCGTCGAACCCCAACCTGCCGCACCGCATGGACTATGCGCTGGTGAAGTGGGCATAGCACGCGCGGCCGGAATTTCAATCCCGAACGTCGTTTTTTGCAAAAAAACGCGCGGGTTTGCGAAATTTTTATTAATTTTGAATGAGATGCTGTTCCGCTTTGAAAAATCGGAACGGCACTCGGCCGTGGAACCGATGCGGAATCGGACAAGAAGCGGTTACCTTGTAGATTGATAGCAAACAGAAAAACGACTTATGTCAGCGCTTACATTCGACAAAAACGAGCTGGGCAATTTGGAGTATTCGCTCCAGCGCGAAATGCTTTCGACCGACCGCATGGGCGGCTACATGAGCACGACGATCGTCTGCTGCAACACGCGGCGGTATCACGGCCTGATGGTGGCCCCGATCGACGAAAGCGACCGGACTTATGTCCTGCTCTCGTCGCTCGACGAGACCGTCGTGCAGCACGACCAGTCGTTCAATCTGGCCCTGCACCGGTTCAAGGGAACCTACGAGCCGCGCGGTCACAAGTACATCACCGACTTCGAGTACACGCCGACGCCGACGATTACCTACCGCGTCGGGGGCGTCATCCTGCGCAAGGAGATGCTGTGGATTCACAAGCGCACGCAGCTGATGATTCGCTACACGCTCGAAGAGGCCCATTCCGAGACGAAGCTGCGTCTGCGCCCGTTCCTCGCGTTCCGCGACAAACATGCGCTGACGCACGCCAACATGGAGGCCGACGGACGCTCGTATCCGAGCATCAACGGCGTGAAATGCCGGCTTTATAAAAATTTCCCTTGGCTTTACATGCAGACCGACCGGCCCGGTACGGAGTTCGTCCCCGCGCCCGACTGGTACTACAATTTCGAGTACCAGCAGGATTTGGCGCGCGGTTACGACGGCTACGAAGACCTGCTAACGACGGGCTATTTCGAGGTCGCCCTCGAAAAGGGCGAGAGCATCATCTTCTCGGCTTCGCTCGACGAAATGGATTCGCCCGAGGCGATTCGCGACATGTTCGAGAGTTCGATTGCCCGCCGCACGCACAAGGTCGATTTCCACAGCTGCATGGAGCATGCCGCGCGGCAGTTCGTCATCCGGCGGCCGGGCAACCGCACGGAGGTCATCGCCGGTTATCCGTGGCACGGGGTCAAGGGCCGCGAGACGTTCGTCGCGCTGCCGGGCATCACGCTGCGGCAGAATCACAAGGAAGACTGCATCGACGTGCTCGATACGCAGGTGCGCGCCATGCAGAACGGCATGTTCACGGGCACTTTCTCGGCAGCCGATGCGGCCGATGCGCCGCTGTGGTTCTACTGGACGCTGCAACAGCTCGAAGAGCAGCTGGGGGCGTCCGAAGTATGGAACCGCTACGGCGGCGTGATGAAAAGCGTGCTCGAAGCCTACCGCAACGGCATCGCCGGACGCATTACGCTGCACGACAACGGGCTGATTTGGGCCTACTGCGACGAACACCCCATGACGTGGATGGATTCGGTCATCGACGGCCGGCCCGTGACGCCGCGCAACGGCTATCAGGTCGAAGTCAATGCCTTGTGGTACAACGCGGTGCGCTATACGGTCGCGCTGGCCGAAAAGCACGGCGACTATGCGTTCGCCGAGGCGTGGCGGGAGCTGCCCGCGAAGACGGCCCGTGCGTTCAACGAGCTGTTCATCCTGCCCGAAGGCTATTTGGCCGATTATGTCGGCCCCGAAGGCGCCAACCGCGACATCCGTCCGAACATGGTCATCGCCTGTGGCCTGCCCTACAAGATGCCCGACGAAACGGTACAGGTCAATGTGCTGCGCACGGTGCGCCAGCACCTGCTGACGCCGCGCGGACTGCGCACGCTGTCGCCCCGCAACCCGATTTATCGCGGTTCGCAGGAGGGCACGCCGACGGAACGCGACTTCGCGGGCAAAAACGGCTCGGTGTGGGCATGGCCGCTGTCGTTCTATGTGCGGGCCTGCTTCGACATCGACGGCGAACGTTTCCTGCCGATTGCCGAACAGATGATTGAGGATTTCAGCGAGGATATTCAGACCTACGGCATCGGTTCGATTTGCGAGCTGTTCGATGCCGACCCGCCGTTCGCCTCGCGCGGAGCCATTTCGCAGGCGTGGAGCGTGGCGGCGATTCTCGACATCGAAGCCCTGTTAAGAACAGGGATTTATTAGCGCTACGGATGCTCCGTTTGCTTCGGATGGTCGGAAGCGCCCTGCCCCGTTAAGAACGGGGATTTATTAGCGCTACGGGCGGTTAGTTGGTTTCCGATAGTTAGGAAGCGCTCTGGCCGAAGCGGGATTTAAGGGCTATGGAAAGTTGTTTTGCTTCTGATGGTTAGGAAGCGCGCTGACCGGCCCGCGCGACGCAGGGCGTCGCAAAAATATAGAGAAAGAAGATGAGAGAGTGGAGAAACGGGGGAAACGAACGGGTTTCCGCACTCCGCTTTCGTTGATTAAAGAGATAAGCAACATGAGAGTTTTGATGTTCGGTTGGGAGTTCCCGCCCCACATTGCGGGCGGACTGGGAACGGCCTGCTACGGGATGACGCGCGGTCTGGCCCGTAACGGCGTGGATGTGACGTTCGTCGTGCCCCACGCCTACGGCGACGAGGACCAGCGCTTCATTCGGATTTTGAACGCCAGCGAAGTCGATGCGCTCTACGGCGCGACGGGCAGCGGGGCCGACGATATTTTGGCCAAGATGTCGTTCATCCACATCGACTCGAACATGGTGCCCTACATCTCGCCCGAAGAGTACGAATCGTATCACGAACAATACGTCGCATCGGGCCAGCAGGTCTGGTCGACGACCGATGTGTGGAAACAACGCTATACGTTCTCGGGCAAGTACGGCGCCAACCTCATGGAGGAGGTGGCCCGTTATGCCGTTGTCGCGGCGCAGGTCGCCAAAGAACTCGAAGGGCAGTTCGATGTTATCCACGCTCACGACTGGCTCACCTACTATGCCGGAATAGCTGCCAAACGCGTCTCGGGAAAACCGCTCGTCGTGCACATGCACGCGACGGAGTTCGACCGCAGCGGCGAGAACATCAATACGCAGACCTATGCTATCGAACGGGCGGGCATGATGGCCGCCGACCG
>CAMWYI010000158.1 GCA_947178455.1 uncultured Alistipes sp.
ACCCGACTGAAATCGCCATCGCCCTGTGCGAAGACAAGGTGCTGGCCGAATTTTCCAAAGAGAAGTGCCGTACGGGCTTCGCCGTAGGCGATATTTATTTGGGCAAGGTACGCAAAATCATGCCGGGTCTCAACGCGGCATTCGTCAATATAGGACACGAAAAGGACGCTTTCATCCACTACCTCGACTTGGGGAACCAATACCCGTCGCTGCGCAAACTGGTTGATTCGTACCAGCCCGGCAAGCGGGGCCTGCGCGTCGAGACCATGAAACTCGAAGAGCCGATCGACAAGAACGGCAAATTGGGCGAACACCTGCAAGTGGGGCAGACCGTCATGGTGCAAATCGCCAAAGAGGCCATTTCGACCAAAGGGCCCCGTCTGACGGCCGATGTTTCGCTGGCCGGCCGCAACGTGGTGCTGGTGCCTTTCTCGAACAAAATCTACCTTTCGCAGAAAATCCGTTCGAACGACGAAAAACGGCGACTGAAACGTATCGCCGCATCCATTCTGCCCAAGAATTTCGGGGTCATCCTCCGCACCGCCGCCCAAGAGGCGAGCGACGAGGAGATCGGCCACGACCTGCGGACGCAGCTCGACCGCTGGCGCAAGACCGTGCAGGCCATCCGCAAAAATCCCGCGCCCGCCCAGCTGATGAGCGAAATGAATCGGGCGAATACCATTATCCGCGACTCGTTGAGCGGCGATTTTTCGCAAATCGTGGTCAACGACGAGGCGATGTACCACGAAATCCGCAACTATATCCACGTCATCGACCCCGCGAAAGAGAAAATCGTGAAGCTCTATCGCGGTACGGTGCCCATTTTCGATAATTTCGACGTCGCGAAACAGGTCAAGTCGATGTTCGCCCGTTACGTGTCGCTGCGTCGCGGCGCGTACCTCATCATCGAGCGGACGGAGGCGATGAACGTCATCGACGTCAACTCGGGCAACCGGACGAAAGCCGAAGACGACCAAGAGCAGACGGCGATGGACGTCAATCTGGCCGCTGCCAAAGAGATTGCCCGCCAGTTGCGCCTGCGCGATATGGGAGGCATCATCATCATCGACTTCATCGACTTGCACAAGTCGCAGAACAAACAGGCCCTGCTCGACGAGATGATTCGGCTGATGTCCTCCGACAAGGCCAAGCATACCGTCCTGCCGCTCACCAAATTCGGTTTGATGCAGATTACGCGCCAGCGCGTGCGTCCCGTCGCCATGGAAAACGTGTCGGACGTCTGCCCGACCTGCGGCGGTTCGGGCAAGGTCGAGCCGACGGTGGCGCTGGACCGGAAAATCGAGAATCAGATTTCGTACCTCACGCAGGACCGGCATTGCCGTTACATCCGGTTGGTGGTCAGCCCCTACGTGGCGGCCTTCCTCAAAAAGGGATTCTGGTCGTTGCGGCGGCGGTGGGAGTGGAAATACAAGGTGCGGTTGTGCATCGCGGAGGACCAGAGCACGGGTATCATCGACGTGCACTACCGCAACCGCAAGGGCAAAGATTTGATCGGCAAATAGCGAGAACATCCCATGACGGCCCGCGAGCGGTTGGCGCAATTCGCCGAGAAGTCCGAGCGACTGCCGGAGTTGTGCCGTGCATATCGGAACGCAGACACCACCGTCCATCTTCGTGAGTTGGTCGGCGGTGCTTTGCCGTTTTATGCCGCTGCCGCTATCGAGCGGACAGGCGGGGTGCACGTTTTCGTCGCCGAAGACCGCGATGCGGCCGCCTACCTGCTGAACGATTTTTACAATCTGTTGGACGAGGAGCGCATCTGCTTCTTTCCCTCTTCTTTCAAGCGTTCCGCCGCTTACGGCGCCGAAGATGCACAGGGCGTCGTGCAGCGCACCGCCGCGTTGAGCGCATTGCGGCGTTTCAGCGAGGGTTATTTGGTCGTCTGCACCTATCCCGAAGCATTGGCCGAGCGGGTCGCCGATGCCGAAACCTTGCGGCAGGGCACCATTGCCGTGCGCGTGGGCGACCGAATCGGTCCCGACGTCTTGGAGCAGGCGCTCATCGACGCTTCGTTCACGCGCGTCGATTTCGTCTACGAGCCCGGCCAGTACTCCGTGCGCGGCGGCATCGTCGACGTATTCTCCTATTCGGAGAGCAAGCCCTACCGCGTGGACTTTTTCGGCGATGAGGTCGATTCCATTCGCCGGTTCAACATTTCGAGCCAGCTTTCGAGCGAGAAACTCTCCGAAATCGAAATCATCCCCGACCTGAACGGGGCGGCCGGCGGGACTGCAAAAGTTTCGTTGGCCCGTTTCGTCGGCGAGGCGGCCGCTTTTTGGTTCAGCGATGCCGACCACGTGTTGCGCCGCGTGAACGACATCCGCCGCAAGACCCTCGCCGACATGGAGCATCCCGACCGAATCGACGACCTGCTGACCAGCCGCAACGGGTTGTTGGACGACCTCGCCCGCAACCGTCTGTTCGTGTTGCGCGATAATCTGCCCGAACGTCCGGCGGTCGGTACGATTGGGTTCGCTACCGCGCCGCAGCCTGCTTTCAATAAGAATTTCGAGTTGTTGGCCGACGACATGATTCGCAACGCTTTGCGCGGATACGACACCTATATTCTTTCGGAGAACCGGGCGCAGGTCGAGCGCTTGGAAAACATCTTCCACCAAATCGGACGCGGACAGGCCGCCGTGCACTCCATTCCGATTACGTTGCACGAGGGGTTCATCGACCACGACCTCCGCGTCTGCCTCTACACCGACCACCAGTTGTTCGACCGTTACCAGCGTTACCGCATCAACGGCGAAATCCGGCGCGACGAGCAGATGACCGTCGCCGAGTTGAACCAGTTGCGGCCCGGCGATTACGTGGTGCACATCGACCACGGGGTCGGCCGCTTCGACGGATTGGTGCGCATCAACGACAACGGCAAGATGCGCGAGGCTATCAAGCTGGTGTACAAGGATAACGACGTGTTGTTCGTGGACGTCCACTCCCTGCACCGCATTTCGCGCTACAAGTCGGGCGACGGCGAAGCGCCCAAAATCTACAAGCTGGGCAACGGCGCTTGGCAGAAACTGAAAAACGCCGCCAAAAAGGCGGTCAAGGATATTTCGCGCGAATTGATTGCGCTGTATGCCAAGCGCAAGGCTTCGCCGGGCTTCGCTTTTTCGGCCGACAGTTACTTGCAGCACGAGTTGGAAGCGTCGTTTCAGTGGGAGGATACGCCCGACCAGCAGGCGGCGACGGCGGCCGTCAAGCAGGACATGGAGTCGCCGCGTCCGATGGACCGCCTGATTTGCGGCGACGTCGGGTTCGGCAAGACCGAAGTGGCCATTCGCGCCGCGTTCAAGGCGGCGACCGACGGCAAGCAGGTGGCCGTGCTCGTGCCGACGACGATTCTCGCGTTGCAGCATTACCGGTCGTTCACCGAGAGGTTGCGCGACTTTCCTGTGCGCATCGAGTACCTCAACCGCTCGAAATCGGCCAAAGAGGTGGCGCAGATTCGGGCCGATTTGGAAGCCGGAAAAATCGACATCCTCATCGGCACCCACAAGATGCTGGGCAAGAGCATCGTGTTCCACGATTTGGGGCTGTTGATTATCGACGAGGAGCAGAAATTCGGCGTCGCGGCCAAAGAGAAACTCACGCAGATGAGCGTGTCGGTCGATACGCTGACCCTGACGGCGACGCCCATTCCGCGTACGTTGCAGTTCTCGCTCATGGGGTCGCGCGACCTGTCGGTCCTCTCGACACCGCCACCCCACCGCCCGCCTATCGTCACCGCGTCGCCCGGCGTTT
>CAMWYI010000159.1 GCA_947178455.1 uncultured Alistipes sp.
TTTATCCAATCCCGATTGGCCGCAAAACATGCTCCGTTTGTGGCCCATGACAAGAATGCTGAATTTAATTGTGAATTATGAATTCTGAATTTTAGAAAACCGTTCCATAAACCACGCCATCTGTTCGTCGACGGTCATGTGGCTGTTGTCCAGTACGACGGCATCTTCGGCTTGGCGCAGGGGCGATACCGCGCGGCTCGAATCGGCTTTGTCGCGTTCGCGGACGTTGCGTTCGATCTCTTCCAGCGACACTTCGTCGCCTTTGGCCCGCAGTTCGTCGTAGCGGCGGCGCGCCCGTACCGACGGGTCGGCTGTCATAAAAATTTTCAACTCGGCATCGGGAAACACCACCGTGCCGATGTCGCGGCCGTCCATCACCACGCCGCGCTGGCGGCCCATCTCCTGTTGCATGGCGACTAACTTCCGCCGCACGGCCGGAATCGCGCTCACGCCGCTCACGCAGTTGCTCACCTCGATGGTGCGTATCTTGCCCTCGACCAAATCGCCGTTGACGTAAATGTCGCTGGCTCCGCGTTCGGGATTGAACCGGAACGTGATGACGATTTCGTCCAGCAGCCGCACGACGGCTTCTTCGTCGATCATGCCCGACCGAATGGCCCCGTGTTCCTGCGCATAGAGCGTCACGGCGCGGTACATGGCGCCCGTGTCGATGAAGATATAGCCCAACCGTGCGGCGATGCGTTTGGCGAAGGTGCTTTTGCCGCACGACGAATGGCCGTCGATGGCGATGACGATTTTGGGTTGTTGCTTAATGTCCGACATTGGGAAGAATATCGAAAAAGGTGGATAGTATGGTGTAAACACCTAATAGTCCGATGAGTAAGCCCGCCACGTGGTTGATCGTGAGCATGTGGCGCGGGCGGAACCGGCGGCGGAAGAGGTTGATGACGAATGCCAGCAGCGTCCACCACGCGGTCGCGCCGCCGAAGAATCCGGCGATGGTGAAAATGGCCAGCAACAGGCCGTTGAATCCGTTGCCGGTCATGTCGGCGCCCGAAATTTTGAAGATGGCGAAAAAGGTCAGGATGTAGGGAATCACCAGCACGAAATTGGCGATGGTCAGCCCGAAAATCGACGCGAAATTCTGCCACAGCGAGGTTTTTCCGGCGCGGTTGCGGCGGATTTGCGGCACGGGGTTCTGCGAGAAGATGTAGATGCCGAAGATGACGACCAGAAAACCGGCGACGACCCGCAGCAGCGTGCTGTACTGCTCGATGCTGGCTTGCAGCAGCGAGTAGAAAAAAAGGGCGAACATGGCCATGAACGTATCGGCGCAGGCGACGCCCAACCCCGAAACGATGCCGGCTCTCCGGCTTTTGGAGAGCGTGCGCTGGATGCACAGCACCGCGATGGGGCCGACGGTAATCGACGCCGCGATGCCGACATAGATGCCGCGAAACAACGCTTCGACAAATTCAAATCCCATAACACTCGTCCGCACGGTGCGGATTCAGGAAACAAAGGTACTTAAAAATTTCCTATTCGGGAGCCGTCCGCTCGAAATTCCCGACTTTTTATTAGCGCTACGGGCGGTTTTGCGGTTTCGGAAGGTTGGAATGCGCCATTACCGAAATCACAATTTATAATTATCGGCGGCTCTGCGAGCCGCGCGGGCCGAAGACTCCGCCGGCGGAGGCCCGCCACTGGTGTGTCGTGCCCCCGCAGTCTTCGCCCCGCAAACTACGGTGATAGCGTAACTGACGGTCGGATGCCCGCAAACTGTCGGTCGCGCTTAAAACGGCGTTTTTAACGCCGCTCGGAATGAATGTTGCGTCGAATGTTGATAATTTAATCACAACTTTACGCGGAACACGGCGCATCGGCGATGCGGAACCCTTATTTTTGTACCTAAATCTTTCACAGTATGGCGGAAATGAAACAGTTTGGGCTCGATGTCGAGTTGAGCGGCGAGGTGGCGCAGGGAAATTACTCGAATCTGGCCATTATTTCGCATTCTTCGTCGGAGTTCATCATCGACTTCGCGACGGTGTTGCCCGGCGTGGAGAAGGCGCGTGTCAAGAGCCGCATCATTCTGACGCCCGAACATGCCAAACGGCTGTTGCGGTCGTTGCAGGAAAATATCGTGCGTTACGAATCGACGATGGGCAAAATCGAAATACCGTCGCCGCAGCCGACGCTCGAGGGCGGTCCCAAAATGGGCCAAGCCTGACCGGCGGCTGCGGAGGGTTCGGAACGGCGCGGAGCGTTATCGGGGCTCGTCGACGTTCCGCAGCGCAGCGGCAAGGACTTCGATGTCCTGCAATGTGCGATAAAAGAGGTTGATTCCCAGCGGAATGCCCACGCACAGCCCGATGCCGAATGCGTAGAGCCAGTCGGTTCGGTTCAGCGTCCATTGGTGGAGTGCGAGCGTGCCGAGCAGCAGCACGGCCAGTGTCACGTTGATAACGACGCCATGCAGAAAACTGCGGCGCAGCCGAACCACAGCGGCGCAGGTCTCGCGCAGCGAACCGACGACGGGGTCGATTTCCTGCAAAAGTCCGCGCAGACGGCAGATGCGCGAGAAAGCCGCCACGACGAACAATCCCAATAATATCCACCCGACATAACGAATCGTCGCCTCGCCGCCCCGAAATTGCGGAAGCAGTTGAAATGGAAGCATTGCCGCGACGATGCCGACGATGCGCCACCGAAGCAGCAGGCGTTGTGCCGAGTTTTGCATCTTGCCGGTTGCGGCGCGGGCGGTCATCCGTTCCCAATCGGCCTCCGTGTGTTCGTTGCAGGCGCTGTGTGCGCGCCAAGAATCCCGTAAATTTTCCAGTTCCATAATCGTTTTTTATTAAGTGTCGAGTTTTGTCCGACGGCGGAATCAGCGTGCGACTTGTTCGCTCAATTTCAGCCGGATGCGCCGGATTTTGGTCGCTACGGTGTTGCGGCCCAGTCCGGTGATAGCGGCGATTTCGTCGTAGGGTACTTCGTCCAGCCAAAGCAGGATAATGGCTTTTTCGAGCGGGTCGAGCCGTTCGATTAGCGTGCGGAGTTGTTGCAGCTGTTCGGCGTTGTCGTTTTCTTCGGTCGGCAGCGAGTTGCAATAGTCCAGCGGGAGCGTGTCGCGGTGGCGGCGTTCGCGCCGGTAACAAGAAATGCAGGTATTGAGGCTGACACGATAGACCCACGAGGACGTCCGGCTGCGGCCCTCGAAACGGTCGAGTCCGCGCCACAGGTTAATCAGGATTTCCTGATAGAGGTCGTCGAACTCGCCCGAATTGCGCGCATAGAGCCAGCAGACTTTGGCGATGAGCGGCCGATGCTGGCGGACGAACTGCTCGAAATCGGGGTGGGATTGGGTCTCGTGCGAAGCCATTTTTTCCGTGTCTGTTTTACTCATTAGACGCACCAAATCCGAAAAAGTTTCACGGTTTTAAGAAAACCGATTTAGGCGCAAAGGACGGTCGGCGGGTTTCGTATGGTTTCTGCGCCGTCACCGCTTTAAGAAAGCGGATTTAAGTGCGCGGCGTTAAGAGCGCCGTTCTAAACGCGGTAGACCGCTTTACGGTTCATAACCTCATCGTCGCTCCCGACCGTTTATTTGCGGCTCTGCGAGCCGCGCGGGCCGAAGCCTCCGCCAGCGGAGGCCCGCTCGTGTACTCGCAGGCCCCGCAGTCTTCGTCCCACGTTTTTGAAATGAGTTCTGAATGCGGCAGCTTTCCGGTGTGCTATCGTTCGAGCCGCAGTTCGAGCGAAATGCCCGACCACTGGTTGATTTGCAACT
>CAMWYI010000160.1 GCA_947178455.1 uncultured Alistipes sp.
CCTTGAAGCAGATTTGCGACAACGCATGACGGAAGTTCAACGAAATGACTTTGGTCTCCGGTTTAACGTTGCGGGATACGGCATAAATCAGGTCATCCCAACCGTCGTGGAGATATTCATCGCCCGCTTTCGTTTTCACTTGGGCATAAGGATGTTCCCACGTCTTCACGTCATTGCCCTCGCCGTTCTGCACGAATTTGAAAAACTCTCCGACAGACGAATAGTTCAACACCGTACCGGTCCACATGTCGCCCGTCTCTTGGTCGGCCGAATAGAACGCGAAGAAGTCCATCGCTTTGCCAGACGTCCATCGAGGAAGTTGACCTTCGCCCGCGAATGTAAAAATGTTGGAACCTTGATTGCTACCACCAAGATTACTAAGACTGTTGCTAAGAAGAGTGGGACCATCATCACCTCCATTGCTACCAACAACAACACGTCTAAAAGTGCTCCAATTCAGTTCGGGCGTAACATCGAGACCGCCCTCGGAAAGGGTACCGAATGCCTTGAATTCGGGCAGATTCGTGGAGGTCAGCACCGTACCGCGATCTACGGATGCACGGGTGTGCTTGTCGGATACGACCGAGAAGCGAATCTGGTTTTCATCGGACGTTGCGACCGATGCCAACTCCTCATCCTTCGAGCAAGAGGTCAGCGCCAAAGCGACCATACCTGCCAAAAACATTGTTTTTTTCATAGTGATAAAAATTTTAGGTTAATAAATGATTAATAAAATGATTGTTTAACATGTGTTTGATTATTTTTTTAGTTTAACATAATTAATCGGTTTTACACCCCGTATATCGACACTTTACATACGAAGATCGTGATTTTCCGAATCCCACGGGTCTACATTCGGAGACGCGCCATCTACGGCATCGAGTTCCAATTCCTTGGGCGGAGTCGAGCAATGGATAATGATATGGACGTTCCGTCGGTCGGGAGCACTCCGAATCTGGTCGCTGACATCGAAGTTGTGATACCAGCGTGTTCCGTCATTATGCCATATGTAGAGAAGCAAGGTTTGCGGAGCGGCACTTTCGTCGCGGCAGCCGAATGTCAGAAATTTTCCGGTCATGGGTGCTTCGAGATTGGCGTACTCGACGCTGAACGGCAACGTGACCAACTCTTCGCCCAAACTTTCGTCGTACAGCAACATCGACGGAGCCATGCTGCTCAACGATCCGCTGACTTGGAATATCTCATCGCGTTCTTCGACACCGTGTATTTCAAACGTATAGGTGCTGATTACTTCGTGCGGGAATAGGGTGATTACCAATTCCTTGCGTTCGACAGGCAGTCCTATGTATTGATCCTTTTCGCTTTCCGGGACACAAATGTAGCTTACACCCGATTCGGAAATTTTCGCATCGACGCTCGTACATATCCACATGACCTCGGGACAGACCGAAACCGGTTCTCCTCGACTGACAGGGTAGCCGCTGTAACCCAAAGGCTCGAACAAACCGCCTGAAAAAGAGCTTACTTCGTGCGTCACGAAATCGCCGCATCGGTTGAAATAGGTCGTTTCGTTGTCGTTGTTATAAGCGATGATGTTGTAACGTCCTCGCGTGACGGTAACATAACCGCCCTCCTTGCCATCAATATCGACCCGCGTAGGTGCGTCCTCGCTATCGAGCGGATAGAACCAAATGCACATGCCCGCAGGGTTGGCGTCGGGAGCATCCCGCCAATCGAACTCGACACGAACGGTCGTCAGGTGCGCATGGTGGTAGCACAACTTCTTGTGTTCGCACGAAATCATACCTGCGATTGCAACGAGGCAGATCGTTTGAAAAAGTTTTCTCATCGTTCGATTCTTTTTATCTTGTTCATTTTGTTATAGTTGCCGTATCCAATCAGCCAGACGAGCGAAATTTCCGCTTTCGTCGGTCCGAACCAGTGGCGTTGTTTCGTCGTTTGCCATACATAACACTGGTTGTCGGGCAAATACTCCTTGTAAGTGCCGCCCATGTAGCCCACACCGACCGAGAAATCAATGTTGAACCGTTTTCCGACAGGCACAGAGTAGCCGTATTCGACACCCGCTGCATAGCTCCACCGGTCGGCCAAGTAACCGCGACCGCCCGTCTCGAAGTCGTAGGTGATAATCTGACCGTAAAGCCCTGCGTGGTGGCCCGTGAGGGGTTTTTCCTTTGCTTTTCGGCCGAACCATTTGCGGATGGCGATGTCGCCTCCGTAAGTACGCCAGTACCAGTGATGTCGGTCGGTTTTCCACCATGCGTACATCCAGTTTCCGCTAATCGACCAGTTGCGAC
This sequence comes from uncultured Alistipes sp., assembly GCA_947178455.1. GTDB lineage: Bacteria > Bacteroidota > Bacteroidia > Bacteroidales > Rikenellaceae > Alistipes. Next base: position 2,280 of record CAMWYI010000160.1, read on the forward strand.
CGAGGTAGACTTCCGCGCCGATGTTGGGGACGGCCAGCGCATCGTACAGCATGTTGGTTTTCAGGCCTATATAAAGCGGCTTCTTGGGCTTTTCTGGAGGCGGTTCCGGCAGTTTCATCTCGACCGGCACTTTGGGTGCTTCCAGCGAGGGTGTCGGGAAGTCAAGTTCAGCTCCAATCGGTGGCAGCTTTTCTGGATTCCAGATTTTTTCATACTGGACGCACAATCGCGAGACACGCAATTCGGGGAAAAGGTGCTGATACATATAACGATAGGGTACACCTCCGCGAAAACGCGACAGCCGTCCGACATTGTTGTCTTCTATTTTTTCGCCGTCGCGGCACCGGTCGGCGATGTCGCGGAGGAACTCCAGCGTTTCATCGCGATAGGGTACGTCGGGGTCTGCTTCCACCAAGCGAATCAGGCCGTTCCAGTCTCTGCCCAAGAATGTGAAGGTCATCATCGAGTCGGGCAGTTCCCCATATTGCGACAGATAGTCGAAGAGTTTATTGGCTCGTTTTTGGGAGAGGCGTCGGTTCATCGGCACCGAACCTTCGGGCGATGCGCCGCCGATTACTTCGATGCGGGTCAGCCGATAAATCGAATCGGCATCTTGGCGAACTTTGAGGCTGTCGACAATGCGTGCCAGCGCCTGACGGTTGCCCTCGAAGTCGAGTTCGAGCGTAGAATAGCCCTGCCGGAAGCGAATCGCTACGGAATCGCTGACGGGCTGCGAAGCTCGAACCTCCGAAAATCCCCCCCCCGCTAAAAACGAGGCGAATAGCAATATGGAAATCAATCGTTTCACGATTTCTCCGTATTAACTCTGTTTTCTCCGTACATTGCGTTTTCTGACTCCCGGATAGTTTTCGTCCATCCATTTGGCGAAACATATTCGGTTGAATCCCAATTCTTGGGCTATGCCCGAAACGGTGCCGCCTTCTCGATAGCGTTTCAGGCCCTCTTGATACTTGACCACCATACCGGCCGATGGGCCCGCCGGTCGTCCCAGCTTGCTCCCGTTCCGCGCCGCCTGCGAGAGCCCCTGCTTGGTACGGGCTCCTACGGCTTTGCTGCCGAACAGGGCGAGACCTTCAAAGAGCTTCGGCCAATCCACATGCGCGGATTCCATGTCTAGCCAAGGCTCGTTCAGCGATTTCACAACGGCTTCGCGTTGTGCGACCGTTCCTAACAAGCGCATCAAACTCGGCAGTCCATTGGCCAGCTCATAGAGCGAGTAGACCAGCAGTCGGTCTCCGGCCTGCAATCCGGCGATTGCCTGCGCCGGATTTTCCGCCATGACGATTGCTTCGGATGATACGCCCGACGAAATCAGCCGGCCGATCGTTTCATAAAGTTCCGAAACGTCATCTTTATATCTTATATACCCTTTTGTGTTCATTTTACATATATTTCAATACAATTACAACACATAATTAATTGATAAACAATCAATTCACAAATATCAAATG
>CAMWYI010000161.1 GCA_947178455.1 uncultured Alistipes sp.
TGATGCAAGTGCTCAACGACCGCAAAGCCACCGTCATCATCCACCCGCACAAACCGACACCCGTACAGGACGATGTGTTTACGGGCGGGCCGATATTCGTCTACGAATATCCGGCAGAAACCACGCGCGCCGTGCTGAATATGATTGCCCACGATGTGCTGGTGCGCTATCCCGACCTGAAAATCATCGTGCCGCATGCAGGTTCGTTTCTGCCCTATGCCATTCCGCGATTGAGGGCTGCATATCCGCTGCTGGTAGCAAAGGGAATCGCCGAACCGTTCGACATCGACGGCAATCTGAAAGGACTTTACTATGACCTCGCCGGCGGCCCGTCGCCCGAAACGGTCAAAATGATGCTCACCATTACCACGCCCGACCACATTATGTACGGTTCGGACTACGGTTTCGTATCGGGCGAGGTGCTGGCACGACTGCTCCGCAATATCGAAGCCTATCTGGATGCCGACCCCGAACTGCAACCGTACAAAAACCTGTTTCTGCGCGAGAATGCCGAACGGCTTTTCAACCGTTCCGATGCCGACGCAACAGCGGCCCGGTCAGGTGCAATGTGCCGGAAAGAACCGATGCAGGCCGACGGAATCGTAAGGCTCTCGAAAGTGGAGGTTCATCCCGAATATCTCGATGAATATATGGCCTTTGCAAAGGAGGTCGGGGCGACTTCGCTGCGCACCGAGCCCGGTGTGTTGACCATGTACGCCGTGGCCGACAAAGAGCATCCGTGCCGCATCACCATTTTGGAGACTTATTCGAGTCAGGAAGCCTACAAAAAACATATCGCTTCGGCACATTTTCAGAAATACAAGCAGGGAACGCTGCACATGGTCAAGAATTTGGTATTGGACGACGTCGTTCCGCTGAATCCCGACAATCGGATTTCCAACTTTATCCGACATTGACATTTTCTCGGGTAGCGACACGGAATATCGCGCTACCCGCAACCGCCGGAACACCGTACCGATAAAAAAATTTTATCGGTACGCTTTTTTCACTACTTTTGTAAAAGCAAATTCAGCAGGAGCCTATGGAAAAGCAGTTCCGCATCGACTACGAGCACTATGCGTCGCTCGCAGAACTCCCCGAAGCCGACCGCATACTGGTCGAAGCCGCGCAGGAAGCGACGACGCGCGCCCATGCCCCCTATTCGCATTTCCGCGTGGGAGCAGCGGCCCGACTGCGCAGCGGCCGCATCCTGCATGGCAGCAATTTCGAGAGCGAAGTCTATCCGGCAGGCCTCTGTGCCGAACGTTCGCTGCTTTTCTATGCGCAGGCCAACTATGCCGACGACCCTATCGAGACGCTGGCCATCGCATCGAATCCTTCGGAACGGGAGTGCTATCCCTGCGGCCAGTGCCGGCAAGTGATGGTCGACGTCGAACGACGGCAAGGCTCGCCCATACGGGTCATCATGAGCGGACACGGCACCGCTTCGGCCGTCGCATCGGCCACGACGCTGCTGCCGTTCACCTTTATTCTGTAATGGGCATAAATTGACCTCGAACGCACTCCAACCCGCTTAATAAAAATGTTCCGGCCCGACGACATACTCTACGAGGACAACCACCTGCTCATCGTCAACAAACATGGCGGCGACCTCGTGCAGCCCGACCCGTCGGGCGAAAGCGCGCTCGAAGACCGAATCAAGGCATTTATCAAGGAGCGGGATGCCAAACCCGGCGAGGTGTTTCTCGGCGTCGTGCACCGCATCGACCGGCCGGTAAGCGGGGCGGTGCTGTTCGCCAAGACCTCGAAAGCGCTGGTGCGCCTCAACGAGATGATTCGCGAGGGGCATATCCGCAAAATCTATTGGGCACTGACCGAGCGGACACCCGAACCGGAGGAGGGCCAACTGACCCACTACATCCTGCGCGACGGCCGTACGAACCGTTCGCGCGCCTACGACGCCCCGAAACCCGAAGCCAAATTGGGAAAATTGCGTTACCGCACGCTCAACGTCGCGACGCACTACACGCTGGTCGAGGTGGAGCTGCTCACGGGCCGCCACCACCAGATACGGGCCCAGCTGTCGAAAATCGGCTGCCCGATACGCGGCGACTTGAAATACGGGGCGAAACGTTCGCTGCCCGAAGGGGGCATCTCGCTGCATTCGCGCACGATAGCGTTCGACCATCCGGTGCGGCACGAACTGATAGCAGTGACAGCGCCCGTACCGCAGCACGACAACCTGTGGGCGCATTTCGATTCGGAGTTCGCCATTCACCAATCCTAACTGCGCGCCATGCGAATCCTCATCCAGCGGGTCCAACAGGCATCGGTCGCTATCGGCGGAACGGTGCGGTCGCAAATCGGAGCGGGGCTGCTCGTCCTGCTCGGCGTCGGAACCGAAGATACGGATGCCGACATCGAATACTTGGCCGGAAAGCTGGTGCGGCTGCGCATTTTCGACGACGAAGCGGGCGTCATGAACCGCGACGTGGTGCAGGCAGGCGGCGAAGTGCTGGTCGTGAGCCAGTTCACGCTCATGGCCTCGACACGCAAAGGCAACCGGCCGTCGTACATCCATGCGGCTCCCGAAGCGGTGTCGCGTCCGCTCTACGAACGGTTCGTGGCGCGCGTCGCCGAACTGCTCGGCCGCGAAGTGCCGACGGGCGAGTTCGGTGCGGACATGCAGGTCGGACTGGTCAACGACGGGCCGGTCACGATTTGGATGGATTCATCGGACGCCAAGCCGAAACAAGTGTAAATCAAACGCAAACGAAAATAAAAATGAAAAAAATCACGCTGCAAAGTGTTCTGAAAGGCATCAAGGAGTATGTGCTCATGACGCTCGGCATGCTGCTCTATTCGTTCGGCTGGATCGGGTGCGTCATGCCCGCACACGGTACCGGCGGCGGTGCGACGGGTCTGTCGCTGGTGCTCTCGACCGCACTGCACGAATGGCTCGGCGTCACGGTGCAAATCGGTACCATAGCGTTCATCATCAACGCCGTGCTGCTCCTCTTCGCAGGGTTCATCGTGGGGTGGAACTTCGGCATCAAAACCGTCTTCTGCGTGATGATGATTTCGGTCGGACTGAACTTTTGGAGCGCCGTGCTGCCCGAAGGCGACTTCCTCCATTTGGAGCGCATTCTGTCGGTCATTCTCGGCGGCATCTTGGCCGGTACGGGCATCGCCATGTGCTTCTCGCAGGGCGGCTCGACGGGCGGCACCGACATCGTGGCGATGATTATCAACAAATACCGCACGATCAGCTACGGCAAGATACTCATCTACTCCGATTTCATCATCATCGCCTCGTCGCTGCTCGTGGGCTACCACATCGACACGGTGATTTACGGTTACGTAATGACCGCTGTCGTGGGTTACACGGTCGACATGATCATGGCGGGCAACCAGCAGTCGAGCCAAGTCTTCATCGTCACACGCGACTACGAGAAGATGGCCGATGCCATCGCCAACAACGTCCACCGCGGCGTGACGCTCATCGACTCCGAAGGGTGGTACTCGAAACAGGCGTCGAAAATCGTCATGGTCGTATGCCGCAAGCGAGAGACGTCGATGGTGTTGAAATTCGTGAAGACCGTCGACCCGCAGGCATTCATGACCGTGGGTTCGGTCATGGGCGTCTACGGTCTGGGCTTCCAAAGCATCCCCAAAGACTGACCCCGCCATGTCGTCCCGCTACGCCGACATCGTTCTGCCGTTGGCGCAACCCGCCTACACGTTCGCCGTTCCCGACGG
>CAMWYI010000162.1 GCA_947178455.1 uncultured Alistipes sp.
CGGTGACCGAAGCGAACCTCAATTACGTGGGGAGCATCACCATCGACGAGGCGCTCATGGAGGCAGCCAACCTAATCGAGGGCGAGAAGGTGCAGATTATGGACATCGACAACGGCGAACGTTTCGAGACCTATATTATCAAGGGCGCTCGCAACAGCGGGTGCATCTGCCTGAACGGCGCCGCCGCCCGCAAGGTGCAGGTGGGCGACGTGGTTATCATCGCGTCGTATGCGTCGATGGATTTCGAGGATGCCAAGCAGTTCCGGCCTTGGGTCATCTTCCCCGATACGGCGACCAACCGGCTGGTTCGGTGAAAAGCATAAGTGGAGCGTAAAAAGCGATGCCGTGCGGCGTCGCTTTTTTTTGTGGCCGCATCGCGGGCGGTCGTTGTGCCTTATTTTGCTCCGGCACCGTGCCAGTTAATAAAAAATCGTTATATTTGCCGCAGGCAAGAAATTTTTAGAAGAAGAAAATGGACACTTTTCTGGCGGTCGTCGCTTGTCTGTTGGCCGTGCTCGGCATTATCGGGGCCGTCGTGCCCGCGTTGCCCGGCCCGTTGCTCGGATACGGCGGGCTGCTGTGCATTGCCGCTGCATCCTATACGCAAGTCGGGGCACAAACACTTTGGATTTGGGGTGCCGTCACCGCTGTCGTCACGGCCGCCGACTATTTCCTGCCCGGCTGGATGGCCAAACGCTTCGGCGGTTCGCGCGCCGGCGTCGTCGGGGCGACGGTGGGGGCTGTCGCGGGGATTTTCGTCTTTCCGCCTGTCGGCATTCTGTTGGGTCCGTTCTTGGGGGCCGTCATCGGCGAGCTGCTGCACGACAGCAGCGATACGGCCCGCGCCCTGCAAGTGGGCATCGGCTCGTTTCTCGCTTTTCTCGTCGGTACGGGCCTCAAATTGTGCGTCACTATCGGGCTGGCTATCGTCATCGTCCGCCAGCTGTTCGTTTGATAATTCATTAACAACCATAAAAAAACGCATGAAGAAACTTTTGTTTTTGGCGGTAGTCGTCGCAGCGATGCTTACCGCAGCTTGTAGCAAGTACAAGTACGAGCGCGTTTCGGGCGATCCGCTCAAAACCCGTATCTACACGCTGGACAACGGGTTGAAGGTTTACATGAGCGTCAGCAAGGAGAAGCCGCGCATCCAGACCTACATCGCCGTGAAGGTGGGCGGCAAGAACGACCCGCACGAAACGACCGGTCTGGCCCACTACTTCGAGCACCTGATGTTCAAGGGCACCGAGCAGTTCGGTACGTCGGATTACGCGGCCGAAAAACCGCTGCTCGACGAAATCGAGCAGTTGTTCGAGACCTACCGTGCAACGACCGACGAGGCCGAGCGGGCGGCTATCTATCACCGCATCGACTCGATTAGCTACGAGGCGTCGAAAATCGCCATTCCGAACGAGTACGACAAACTCATGGCCGCTATCGGCGCCAACGGCACGAACGCCTACACGTCGCAGGATATGACGGTTTACGTCGAGGACATCCCCTCGAACCAAATCGACAACTGGGCCCGCATTCAGGCCGACCGCTTCCAGCATCCGGTCATTCGCGGCTTCCACACCGAGTTGGAGACGATTTACGAGGAGAAGAACATGTCCCTCACCCGCGACAGCCGCAAGGTGTGGGAGACGTTGGACGCTGCGTTGTTCCCGCATCACCCCTATGGCACGCAGACCGTGCTGGGTACGCAGGAGCACCTGAAAAATCCGTCGATTACCAACGTCAAGAATTACCACAAGACCTATTACGTGCCCAACAACATGGCTATCTGCGTCGCGGGCGACTTCGACCCCGACGAGATGATTGCCACAATCGACAAGTACTTCGGCGCTATGGAGCCCAACCCGAACCTCCCGAAACTGGAGTTCGAGCCCGAAGCTCCTATCGCCGCGCCTATCGTCAAGGAGGTTTACGGCCTCGAAGCCGCCAACGTCATGTTGGGCTGGCGTCTGCCGAGCGAAAAGGCCGACCGTGTAGCGTTGGCCGGTAAGGTGGCCGGTCAGATTCTCTACAATGGACAAGCCGGTCTCATCGACCTCGACCTGAATCAGCAGCAGAAAACGTTGAGCAGCTACGGTTACTATTCGGGCCAGCCCGATTACAGCACGTTCATCGTGGCCGGTCGTCCGAAGCAGGGTCAGAGCCTCGAAGCCGTGCGCGATTTGTTGCTCGGCGAAGTGGCCAAACTGCGCAGCGGCGATTTCGACGACGAGCTGCTCGAAGCGATTATCAATAACTTGAAACTCTCTGAAATGCAATCTATCGAGAGCGACCCCGCCGACCTCTACGTGCAGACGTTCATCTATGGCATCGACTGGGCCGATCAGGTGCATTTCATCGAGAATGTCTCCAAAGTGACCAAACAGGATGTCGTCGACTGGGCCAACGAGTACCTCGTACCCGAAAGCTATGCCATTGTCTACAAACGCGAGGGCGAGGACAAGAGCGTGCAGAAAATTTCGGCACCCAAAATCACGCCTATCGTTACGAACCGCGACCAAGAGAGTGCCTTCCTCGCCGAAATCAAGGCGACGGAGGTGAAGCCCATCGAGCCGCGTTTCGTCGATTACGACAAGGACATGGCGAAATTCAGCGTCAAGCCGGGCGTCGATGTGCTCTACAAGCAGAACGAGACCAACGACATCTTCACGCTCATCTACGTCTTCAATACCGGTACGGAGAACGACCCGGCCATGAATCTGGCGTTCAATTACGTGGGTTATCTCGGTACCGACACCAAGACTGCCGAAGAGATTGCCAAAGAGATGTATCGCATCGGCTGCTCGTTCCGAATGGGTGCGGGGGCTATGCATACTTCGATTACCGTTTCGGGTTTGTCCGAGAACATGGGCAAGGCGATAGAAATCGTCGATTCGCTGTTGCTCAATGCCGTGCCCGACGAAGCTATCCTCGCCAACCTGAAAAGCGACATGATGAAAAGCCGTGCCGATGCGAAACTCAATCAGGCCCGCTGTTTCAGCGCATTGCGCAGCTATCTCTGCTTCGGCGGCGATTACATCAAGAAAATCACGCTGACCAACAAGCAGTTGTCCGCTCTGACTTCCGAACAGCTGCTCGGTAAGGTGAAAGACCTCTACGGCAAGGCCCACGAGGTGCTCTACTACGGCCCGCAGCGCGAATCCGAAGTGAAAGAGATGCTTGCCAAGCACCACAAGACGGCCGATGAACTCGTACCGTTGAAAAAGCAGTTCGTGGATATGCGCCGTACGGACAAGAACGAGGTGATTTTGGCGCAGTACGATGCCAAACAGCTCTACTACATCCAGTTCTCCAACCGCGGCGAGAAGTTCGACGAGACCAATACGCCGGGCTTGACGCTCTACAACGAGTATTTCGGCGGCGGCATGAACTCGGTCGTGTTCCAAGAGATGCGCGAAGCACGCGGTCTGGCTTATTCGGCGTGGGCTACCTTGTTCGATTTGGGCTATGTCGATAGTTCTTATGCTTACCAAGCCTTCATCGCCACGCAGAACGACAAGATGCGGCAGGCTGTCGAGGCATTCGACGACATCATCAACAACATGCCCGAATCCGAAGCGGCGTTCGTCATCGCCAAAGAGGGTCTTCTGGCCCGTCTGCGCACCGAACGCACGACCAAAGCCGACGTGCTGTGGAGCTACACCGACCTGCGCGATATGGG
>CAMWYI010000163.1 GCA_947178455.1 uncultured Alistipes sp.
ACTTTCGAGCCCGATACGATTTCAACGTCGCCGACTACCGGTACTACGGGACGCGATTCGACGTCGCTCTTGGAACAACTTGCCATTGCTGCAACAGCAAGCATCAAAATTACTTTTTTCATAATCGTTTGTTGTTTAAGTGAATAAAAAGTTTTTTTAATTGGTTTCTGTGCTAATTATTGTTATTTCGGTTTCTTTAATTTCCTTTTCTTAATCTCGGTTTCGTTTCCTTTTCGTCCTACTCCACGACTCCGACCCCGTAACCGCCGAACTGCCAATCCTCGACCGTAGCCGAAGATTCTATATCCTGCTTCTTGTCGAATTTCAGTGTAATGCGATACGACTGCGCGGCAGCGAAGACGTCGGCGGGCGAACCGTCGGCATCGGTTTTAGGCGTAATCCTGACGTTGGAAATGTCGCCGTACGACGTATGCACGGTGATGAAGAACTCCGACAGCCCGGGCTGCAACATCATATCCCCCTCGACTTTCTGAACCTGACTTACAGCGTCGATGTCGACGGGAGACAGAACCATCTTCAAATCCTGTTTGTCCGACCATGCACCCAACACGCCGTTCTCGATGTTCATCGACCCTTTGGTATTGACCTGCTGGAACGTGATGCCGTTCAACTTACCGCCGACGAAGCTCCCGAACGAATCGTCCAAAGCGAACGTCAACCGCGTAAGCGCGTGTTTGAACTTCAATTTACCGGGAGCAGTCGAAACGTTGCCGACGACAGGCGTGGTGTACATGACGTCCTGCGACCCGTCGAGCGTGAAGAACAACGTCGGAGCGTCGTCCGAACCGGACATCTCCACGTAATTGTCGCCCTCCGTGCCGATTTCGGCGTGGGGATGATAAGCGAAGAACTCCACGTAACGCGTATCTTCCAACGGATAATAATAGGTGCCGTTCCAATGCAGTTTACCGTCGGCGTCGACGGCCGAAGTTTTCACGTCGCTCATGACGAGGTTCCCGCTCCAAGCGCCCAATACCGGCGTACTGCGGTCGATTTCCAATCCGAAGATGCCCACCTTGTCGCCGCTGTACTGCGACAAGTCGTTCACGCTATTGATCGCCGCACGGGACGACAACTTCGCAGGGGCCGAAACCCCCAACCGGATGACCCCGCGCGAATCCAATTCCTCCTTCGTGAAACACGACGTCATGACCCATGCGCAGGCTACGACCACCGATGCTCGAACTGCCAGTGTTACGATGCGGATATTATTTTTCAAGCCATTCATAATCTCTTTCTTGTCTCCTTGTTGCTCCTTTGCTCCTTGCTTCGCGCTATTCCACCGTTCCGCTGCTCACCACGTCGCCCGAACCGGTACCTTCCAGCCACTCCTCGACGTCGGCCTCCAAACTGCCGTCTTCGAGTATCTTCAATTCCAACGGCAGCACGATGTCCAACGGAATCGTTCCGTCGTTGATGTCGATGATATGCTGCACCGCACCGGTCACGTCGATTGTCGTAGTCATCTTCTCGGTAGTACCGTCTTCCCGCACCTGCACCACTGTCAAGTAGACCGTATGCACGCCGCCGGTCTTCTCCCCCGGGTCGATGAGGTCGAGCACGGAAAACTCTGCGGCGAACCCGGCGGATTCACCGGCACGTGTCCGCTCGGCCTTGAAGTCGATACTGGCCGTTGTAGCCGAGCAAGCGCCCGTACAACAGTTGACCGACTCGGCGACGCCCACGAACACGCCCTCGCATTTGGTGATCGTTTCGGGGTTCTCGATGCGGAAGTTCAACGTCACGTGCTTGACATAGGATTTCGGCGTAGCCGTACGCTTCACTTTCTGCTGGTAGGGAACTTTCAAAACATCCGTGTCGTCGTCGAACTGGCGGGTGAACATCAGGCGCCCGACGTGCTCGATACGGTTCGAGTAACCCTTGACCTCGCCAGCGCGCGATTCCGCAACGTGCGACACGAAGAACGCCGCGCTTTCGTACCGATGCGAATTGCCGAACTCCACGCACTGACCCTCCTCGCAACTGGCTACGATCATCCGGTAATCGCCGCTCGGCAAGCTCCCCTTGAAGCCCTCGCAACCGGGAACGTTGCACTCGGGAGCGTCCGAAAGGAACGTCAACGGCTCACCACCCTCGACGGGATAAAAGTCGAACCGCTTGCCCGCCGGACGATCGCTGCCCCAATCGAGCACGATTTCCACGTAGCCCTCGTCGGCGCGGCTGTCCAAATCCTTCTTCGTACAACCTGTCGTCGATAGTATAACCGACAATCCGCACAAGAGGTATCTTTTCAGTATCGATTTCATTCTTCTGCCTGTTTTATTCAATTTCTCAATGCCTGCTTCCACCGTCGGAGTAAGGAGCGGAAGCCAAGCGCCCCCGCTATCGACGGCCGCGGCCGATGCGGTACACCAATTCCAATTTCAATCCCGTCAATGCGAACTCGTTTTTCTTGCCGTCGTCCTCCGGACGGTGGTACAAGTGCAGACCGTCCGTGAAGTCGCGGTCGTAAGCCTTGTAATCCGCCGAACGATAACCCCCGCGCACCGACAATTCGAGGTACCAATGCCGCGAAAGGCACTGCACGTAACCGAGCGACAAACCGCCCGAGTAGAATGTACCGGTATAATTCAATGCAGTGGTTTCATTCGGCTTGCGCTCTTTCTGGCGGTTGAAGTCGCCCGACTCGCCGTAAAGGCCGACGTAAAGGCCGCGGAACAGGCCGTCGTTCTTAATCCAGAAGCGAGGCTCGACGCTGTAAGCCGATTTGCCCCAAAACTCCTTATCCGATTTGTAAGCCCAATTCGAGTACAGAGCCGAGAAGTTCAACGACACGCGGCGGCCGATGTAGAACTCCAACTCGAGGTTCGGCATGAAGTTCGTCATCTCGAACTCGTCCGTCAGACCGGCCCAAGCCACGAAGTCCGTCTTGATGCCGAGAATGGGCGAAAGTTTGCGATCCGATTTCTTCTGACGGACAGAAGCCAGCCGCTGTTCCTCAGCCAACTTGCGCTGAGCTTCGGCTTCGGCCTGCTGTTTGGCCAACTCGGCGGCACGCAGGCGAGCGGTCTCGGCGGCGGCGGCCTGCTCGGCAGCGAGGCGCGCAGCCTCGGCAGCGGCGAGGCGAGCCTCGGCCTCAGCCTGTTTCTGAGCGAACTCGGCAGCGCGCTCGGCGGCAGCCAACTCGGCGAGGCGTTTCTCTTCGGCCTCAGCGGCAGCGCGCTCTTTGTCGAGCGCAGCCTGAAACTCCTCCTCGGTCAATGTGCGATGTAACTTCTGCTCCATGATGCGGTGCAAGTCGTAATCGACGCGAATCTCGACGCGGCGCAAAGCCGGGAAAAACTCCTTCATCATATATTTATAAGGAGCGCCGCCGGCGAGGTCCATCAACGCTTTCTCGCGACCCTCGAAGATGCCCGTATGGTCGATAATCGAGAGCACCTCGTTGCGGTAAGGCATGTTCGAGTCCTCGATCATGGCGTACAAAGCGTCCCAATCCTCAGCGACCCACGAAGTGCCGACGGGATAGTGCGACGAGAGCGCGTAACGGTCGTCCAAATAAGACCGGAAACCGATTGCACGGCTCTTGGCCAGCTGGTCGTTGTATTTGTACGAACCCTCGATGGAACAATAACCCGACAACCGGATGGAGTCGACGTAGATGAGGCTGTCGCGGAAAACCTGCCGGAT
>CAMWYI010000164.1 GCA_947178455.1 uncultured Alistipes sp.
AGGAGGTCGCCAGCCTGGCCGGCGGTCACGCGAATGGCCGCGTACAGCGATAAACGAACCGATAATTGAGGTTAATAGAATTCCAAGATTTTTTGAATAAAAATGGCAAAATTCGATAAAGTCGCCGTATTGAAGAAAATCGGCGAGACCGGCATGGTTCCGGTCTTTTACCACAAGGATGTGGAGGTCGCCAAGAAAGTCGTAAAGGCTTGCTACGAGGGCGGTGTCCGTGCTTTCGAGTTTACGAATCGCGGAGATTTCGCACACGAAATTTTCGGCGAGCTCGTTAAATGGGCCGACAAGGAGTGCCCCGAATTGGCTCTCGGTATCGGCTCCGTAGTCGATGCTCCGACCGCTGCGCTTTACATTCAGTTGGGGGCCAATTTCGTCGTGGGCCCGTTGTTCAATCCCGAAATCGCTCCGGTTTGCAATCGCCGCCTCGTGCCGTATTGCCCGGGCTGCGGCACCGTGTCCGAAATCGGCAAGGCGCAGGAATTGGGCTGCGACCTGACCAAACTTTTCCCGGGCGATGTCTATGGCCCCAACATGGTGAAAGGTTTGATGGCCCCTTGCCCGTGGTCGAAAATCATGGTGACCGGCGGGGTATCGCCTGACCGTGAAAATCTGACTTCATGGTTCAAGGCTGGCGTTTACTGCGTTGGCATGGGCTCGAAATTGTTTCCCAAAGACCGCGTGGCAGCCGAAGACTGGGCTTACGTGACGGCCAAGTGCAAGGAGTGCTTGGACATCATCGCCGAACTGCGCAAATAAATCGACCGTACCGCCGTATCCCTCATCGGATGCGGCGGACGGTTACCGACTGAAAACAACTAAACGAAATGAATAACATGACAACTCAAACGACACAACAAAAACTGATGTCCAATTGGCGTTGGTGGATGTGCGGTTTGCTCTTCGTGGCTACGACCGTCAACTACATGGACCGTCAGGTATTGTCGCTCACTTGGAAAGATTTTATCGCGCCCGAATTCCATTGGACGGACGCCGACTACGGTACGATTACCGCCGTATTCTCTATTTTTTATGCTGTCTGCATGCTCTTTGCCGGACGTTTCGTCGACTGGATGGGCACCAAAAAAGGTTACCTTTGGGCTATCGGCGTTTGGTCGGCCGGTGCCTGCGTTCATGCGGCTTGCGGCTGGGCTACGGTTCATATCGAGGGCTACAGTTCGGTATCGGCTATGACGGCCGTAGAAAGCGGTTCGGCTGCTGCGTTGGCAATCGCATCGACGAGCGTGTGGCTGTTCTTGGCCGCACGGTGTATCTTGGCACTCGGTGAGGCGGGCAACTTCCCGGCAGCTATCAAGGTGACGGCAGAGTATTTCCCCAAAAAAGACCGTGCGTTCGCAACGTCGATTTTCAATGCCGGTGCTTCGGTCGGTGCGTTGGTCGCTCCGGCAACCATTCCACTGCTGGCGCAATACTTCAAAGACAAAGGAGTCGGCGGCGGCTGGGAAATGGCTTTCCTGATTATCGGTGCACTGGGTTTCTTGTGGATGGGCTTCTGGATTTTCATGTACGAAAAACCCGAACAATCGAAATATGTGAATGAAGGGGAGTTGCAATACATCCACCAAGACGATGCCGAAGAGGTGAAAAAGGAGGAAGCGAACACGGAGAAGACCATTCCTTTCTGGCAGTGCTTCACCTATCGTCAGACTTGGTCGTTCATCGTCGGCAAGTTCTTCACCGACGGCGTGTGGTGGTTCTACCTGTTCTGGGCTCCGGCTTATTTCTCCGACCAATACGGTTATTCATCCAGTTCGAGCATGGGTATCGCGCTGATTTTCACCCTCTACATGATTGTTACCGTGTTGTCGATTTTCGGCGGTTATCTGCCCAAACTCTTTGTCGATAAGAAAGGGATGAATCCTTATGCAGGGCGTATGCTGGCTATGTTGATTTTTGCATTCCTGCCGCTGCCAGCATTGTTCGCGCAGAGCGCCGGTGCGATTTCGGTTTGGTGGCCCGCTATCATCATCGGTTTGGCCGGTGCAGGACATCAGGCTTGGTCGGCCAACCTGTTCTCGACCATCGGCGACATGTTCCCCAAGTCGGCGATTGCGACGATTACCGGTATCGGCGGTATGGCCGGCGGTGTAGGGTCGTTCCTGATTAACAAAGGTGCGGGTGCTCTGTTCACGCATTCGGAAAAACTGGGTGCTGCATTCCAGTTCATGGGCTTCGAGGGCAAACAGGCCGGTTACATGATTATCTTCTGCATCTGTGCTTTGGCTTATCTGGTTGCATGGACGATTATGAAGACGCTTGTACCGAAGTACAAACCGATTGTTCTGAAATAATACGTTAATCCGAAAAAAGCAATGATAAAAGAGTTGAATAAAACGACGGTCGAAAAGACCGAGCGTCCCGTCAAAATTCTGCAATTCGGCGAGGGCAACTTTCTGCGCGCGTTCGTCGACTGGCAAATCGACATCGCCAATGAAAAGGGCGTGATGAATGCAGGTGTGGCCATTTGCCAGCCGATTCTCGACCCCGAACACAAAGTACTGGGCATGATCGACCTGCTGCACAAACAGGACAACCTCTACCACGTCTATTTGGAGGGTATCGAGAACAAACAGCCCAAGAAAGACATCCGTTTGGTCAAGAGCGTCATGGACTCGTTCAATCCCTATGTGGATTATGAAAAGTACGAGCACTATTTCCTCTCGCCCGAACTGAAAATAACGATTTCGAACACCACCGAAGCCGGTATCCGTTACGAGGAGGGCGACGATTTGAATGCCCGTCCGCCGAAATCGTATCCGGCTAAGATGACGGCGCTGCTTTACAAGCGATTCAAGCACTTCAACGGCGACCCGACGAAAGGTCTTTGCATCATCTGCTGCGAGTTGATCGAGAACAACGGTTCGACCCTGCACGAGTACGTCATCAAGCATGCGCAGTACCACAAGCTGGGTCAGGATTTCATCGACTGGGTGGAAAAGAACTGCCACTTCTGCGACACGTTGGTCGACCGTATCGTTCCGGGATTCCCGCGCGATACGATTAACGAAATCAAGGAAGAAATCGGCTACGATGACAATCTCGTCGTCAAGGCCGAATTGTACCACTTGTGGGCAATCGGCGGTGCCGGTTACAAAGAGGTGATGAAAGAACTGCCGCTGGACAAGGCCGGTTTGCATGTCATTTTCATGCCCTCTATCAAACAGTTCCGCGATAAGAAAGTGCGTATTCTGAACGGTTCGCACACCGGCATGGTGCCTATTGCACTGCGCATGGGCTGCGAAACGGTGATGGATGCGTTCAATACGCCCGACATCGAGAAATTCATCAACGACATGGTCGCCGAAGAGGTCATCCCGATGATCGAGGAAGACCAAGCCGAACTGAAACAGTTTGCTGCCGGTATCTTGGAACGCTTCTACAATCCGTTCATCAAGCACCTGCTGAAATCCATTTCGCTCAACTCGCTGTCGAAGTGGGAGGCCCGCAACTATCCGACCGTCAAGGACAACTGGTTCAAGGCCCACAAGCTGGCCGAGCACGAATGCTTCACGTTCGCTGCGCTGATGAGCCTGTATAGCCCGAAAAGCGACTTCGAGCCCGACGATACGAAA
>CAMWYI010000165.1 GCA_947178455.1 uncultured Alistipes sp.
CTACGAGATTTCCAAGACGCTGAACTATCGTGCCCGCACGGTCGAAACGCCGCTCGGCGAGGCCGTCGTGCAGGAAATCGACGACCGCGTGGTGGTGGCCACGATTCTGCGGGCGGGGCTTCCCTATCATCAGGGATTTCTCAATTACTTCGACGATGCGGAAAACGCTTTCGTGTCGGCTTATCGCAAGAGCACGAAAGACGGCAAATTTACCGTGAAAGTCGAATACATTTCGTGCGGTTCGCTCGAAGGCAAAGTGTTGCTGCTGGTCGACCCGATGCTGGCGACCGGTTCGTCGTTGGTGCTGGCTTACAATGCGTTGTGCGAACGGGGCGGCACGCCGGCCCATACCCATGTCGCAGCGGTCATCGCGAGCGAGCAGGGCGTCGACTACGTGCAGCAGCACATGCCCCGTCAGACCACGACGATTTGGGCGGCGGCGGTAGACGAAGAGTTGACTTCGCGTTCGTACATCGTGCCGGGCATTGGCGATGCAGGCGACTTGGCCTATGGCAAGAAGTTTTAATTAGCGCTACGGACGGTCGGTTGGTTTCCGACGGTCGGAAGCGCTCTGATTCTAATTTGTGGGACGAAGACTGCGGACGGCACGACACGTGAGTGGCGGGCCTCCGCTGGCGGAGGCTTCGGCCCGCGCGGCTCAAAGAGCCGCAGTCTAAAAACGGTCACGGCGCAGCGACTTTGCGAAGCACAATGACCGTCCGCCGCGCTAATAAAACCGTGACGGCGCAGAAACCGTCCGAAACCGAATAACGGTCTATCGCGCTAATAAAAATATGAGGTCATCCATTCTGATTATCTATACCGGCGGCACGATCGGCATGAAGACCGATGCCGCGACGGGGGCGCTCGTGCCGTTCGATTTCAGCGGCATTTACGATGAGTTCCCCTCGTTGAAACGGCTCAACGTCGACATCGAGGTGTTCACCATGTCGCCCGTCATCGATTCGTCGAACGTCTGTCCCGACAACTGGCTCGCGCTGGCCCGCATCATCCGCGACCAGTACGCCCGTTACGACGGTTTCGTCGTCCTGCACGGCACCGATACGATGTCCTATACCTCTTCGGCCGTCAGCTTCCTGCTCGAAAATTTAAGAAAGCCGGTGGTCTTCACCGGCAGTCAGATTCCTATCGGCGTCCTGCGCACCGACGGCCGCGAAAACCTCATCACGGCTATCGAAATCGCCGGTGCCCGCATCGACGGGCGGCCCGTTGTGCCCGAAGTGTCGCTCTACTTCCAGAACCGGCTTTTCCGCGCCAACCGCACCACCAAACGCAGTGCGGAGGCGTTGAGCGCCTTTCGGTCGTACAATTATCCACCGTTGGCCGAAGTCGGCGTCAACATCTCCTACAACCTGCCCGCCATTTTGCGGCCTGCCGAGTGGTCGACGCCCGCTTCGCAGGGCATCGGGGCCGAGATTCGTCCCGCCGTGCCCGATGCACCGGCGGCCCTCGACGCAGCGGAAGAACTCCGCATCGCCGAACGGCTGGACAGCAATGTCGCTTTGATAAAGTTGTTTCCGGGTATCGGCGAGCCTGTTTTGCGGGCCGTGCTCGATGCGCCCGGACTGCGCGCCGTCGTGCTGGAAACGTTCGGTGCGGGCAATGCGCCGACCTCCGAACGCTTCATTCGGATGCTCGAAGAGGCCATTGCGCGCGGGATTTACATCGTCAATATCACCCAGTGCGGCGGCGGACGCGTTTCGATGGAGCTTTACGAGACGGGGCTGCGGCTCCAACGGGCCGGTGTGCTGTGCGGCTACGACATGACGACCGAAGCGGCCGTGACGAAACTCATGTATCTGCTGGGCAAGGAAATGCCGGTCGATGCCGTGCGCGAAGCGATGGGCAAATCGCTGCGCGGAGAATTTACGCTCTGAAACGTTGCATGGAAAAGAAATTTTTTATATATTTCGCACTGCTAACCTATGCGATTCCGTCGCGGCGGGGAGCCGGAAAGAGGGGTAAAATGATTTATAACACTGGTTGCCAGCGTATTATGGCAATTTAATAAATTGGCGAAGGAAAAACCGAAGAACGCAATAACACACAAAAAAACTATCAAAAAACTAAATTTATCTAAAACAACTATGAAAAAATTTCTTCTGATTCTGTCGGTTGCCCTGTTGGGTGCCGCAGCTGTGTTCGCACAGGATGCCGCCGTTGCCGAGAGCGCGGCTGAAACCGCTGTTGCCGGCGAGAGCATGCACCGCATCCTGATGCAGAAATTCCTCGAAGGCGGTTGGGGCTGGATGCTTCCGGTGCTCCTCTGCTTGGTCATCGGTCTGGCTGTCGCTATCGAGCGTATCCTCTACCTGACGCTTTCGACGATCAACACCAAGAAGTTCGTCGCTGAGGTCGAAAAAGCACTCAACGAAGGCGGTATCGAAAAAGCCAAAGAGGTGTGCCGCAACACCAAAGGCCCGATCGCTTCGATTTACTATCAGGGTCTGGACCGCTATGCACAGGGTCTCGACGCAGTCGAAAAAGCAGTCGTTTCGTACGGTTCGGTTCAGACGGGCCAGATGGAATCGGGTCTGTCGTGGATCGGTCTGTTCATCGCATTGTCGCCGATGTTGGGATTTATGGGTACCGTCGTCGGTATGATCGGGGCGTTCGACGCCATCCAAGCTGCCGGTGACATCAGCCCGACGCTGGTTGCAGGCGGTATCAAAGTCGCTCTGTTGACCACCCTCATGGGTCTTATCGCAGCGGTTATTCTTCAGTTGTTCTACAACTATATCGTTTCCAAAATCGACTCGCTCGTGAACGATATGGAGGATGCTTCCATCACGCTGATGGACTTCCTGACGGCTTACAACAAGAAATAATCTCCGCTTAACATTTTCCAAAAGGCAATGAAAAAAGTATTGAACATATTGTTGGGTGTTTTGCTGCTCATCACGGCCGCGCTTGCGGTCTTCGCGATGGCCGCCAACCACCCCGAAAACCCCGCAGAATACGATGCTGCCGTTAGCATGAGTCTGTGGTGGGGTTACCTCCTCTTCGCCGCCGCAATCGTCGCTGCGATTGCCTGCGCCGTGTGGGGAATGGTCAAGAACCCTGCGGGTATCAAGGGCACGGTGCTCTCGCTGGTGCTGATTGTCGTAATCGTCGGCGTGTCGTATTTCATCTCGGCAAGCCATGACGTGAAAATCGTCGATTTGCAGAACAACGGCTTCTTCAGCCGAGGCGAAACCGTCATTACCGAAACCAGCGTCCTCGTAACCTATGTCGCTATGGCAGCCGCTTTCGTGACGGCCGTCGCGACGGAAATCTGGGGCGCGTTCAAATAGCAGAAAGGAACGACCATGCCAGTAGATAAAAGAAAAGTTCAGGAAATCAACGCCGGTTCGATGGCCGACATCGCTTTCCTGTTGCTGATTTTCTTCTTGGTGGCCACTACGATGAACGTCGATACCGGTTTGGTGCGCATGCTGCCGCCGATGCCCCCCGAAAATCAAAAACAGGAGGACATCAAGGTCAAGGAACGCAACCTGTTCCTCGTGCTCGTGTCGGGTAGCGGCAACATCATGG
>CAMWYI010000166.1 GCA_947178455.1 uncultured Alistipes sp.
ATCCGAGTGAACCGCACCACACCAAATCGTTGCGGACGGGGTCTTGTCGGGTGATTCCGTGCGACACGAACGTATTGCGGTTTTTGACCCCCCAAGGCCCCTGCAAGCGGGCATCGAAGAAAAATTTGCCGATATTCACGCCGACGCCGCCCATCCAAGCAGGTTTTTCGGAAAATTTCACTTTCAACAAATCGGAGTACGAGCTGTGCGACGAGGTATTCAACCGGAACGATGCACCGCCGAACAACCGCAGCGCGCCGAATTGCAAGCCCAACTGCACGGGCACTTCGAACCGTTCGGAACGCAGCCGCACGCTGGTGTGCAATCGCGTACTCGCAGCGCGTACCGAATAGTTTGCGGAAGCGTAATCGAGCTCCGATTGCAGGTGGAGGTGTTTCGAGAGGTTGAGCCGCACGACGAACCCCGCCTCGAAACCGGCGCGGGTCGAGCCCGTCGTGAAACGGGTTCCGTCGATGACGACGGGCGAAAACCGATAGTCGGTGGCGGTGATACCGCTGCGCAAACCGACTTGCAGCCGCTGGGCCGATGCCGAACCGCAAACGGCCGCAGCGATAAACAGTGTGAGAAAAAGTTTTTTCATAACATAACGGTATTAATTGTCGTCGGGCTGTCGAGCGCGACGCACGTATTACATCAGGGGCGAGGCCAGCCGCAAGACGTTGCCGAGCATCCGCCGCCAAGCCGAACGGCGCCACGTCGCACGGGTGATGCGGCGGCACGAGGCGAGGTCGCGGTCGAATGTCGCCGAAAGCGCCGCGACGGTCTGCCGGTCGCGGATGAACATCGTCACTTCCCAGTTGTCCGCCAGACTGCGGTAGTCCATGTTGGCCGTTCCGACCGAGGCGAGGCAGTCGTCCACGAGGAACAATTTGGCGTGCAGAAACCCGTTTTCGTAACAATACACCGCGATTTCCGCATCGAGCAGGTCTTCGACATACGTGTCGGCAATCCAATCGGCAATGGACGAATCGCTGCACGTGGGAAGCATGACTTCCACCCGTATGCCGCTGCGCGAAGCCATCCGCAAAGCCTCGAACAGCACGTCGGGCGGCAGAAAATAGGGCGTGCAGATGCGTATCCGCTCGCGGGCCTGCATGACTGCCGTCGCGAAAGCATCGGCGAGGGTCGTTCGCGTGGGGCCCTCGCCGGCCCATGCCGCTTGGAGCGGCAGCCGCTGCCGGACGGTGTGGCGGGCGATGTAACGGGCCGCATCGAGCCGCTGGCCGCCGACGTACGCCCAATCGGACAGAAACAACCGTTGCAAATCGGCAACGGCATCGCCCTCGATGCGCAGGTGCTCGTCGCGCCACCGGCCCATGTCGTCGCCGTCGAGGTAATACTTTGCAATGTTTATGCCACCCAGAAAAGCGATTTTTCCGTCCGTAACGACTATTTTGCGGTGATTGCGGCGCGTGCTGCGGGGCGTGAAGTAGGGAAATCGCAGCGGCCCGAACGGACGGACTTCGACGCCGGCGCGCCGCATGCCGTCGAACAGCGCGCCGTTCATGCCCCACGACCCGACGGCATCGTAGATGACCCGCACTTGCAGTCCGGCGCGGGCTTTGCGCGTCAGAATATCGGCCACCGCACGGCCGATGCGGTCGTCGCGGAAGATGTAGTATTCCATGTGGATGCTCTGCGTGGCGCGTTGCAGGGCCGTAATCAGGGCTGTGAAAGCGTTGTTGCCGTTGTGCAGCAGCTGCACCCGATTGCGGAGCGTGATGCGCGTGCCGCAGCCGGTGCGGATGATGCGTTCGAGCCGGTCGCTACCTCGCTCGTGCGGCTTCGGGCTGACAGGCGGCACCTGTCGGGTGCGAACTCCCGCCAACAGATAAAACAGCGTACCGAACACCGGCAGCAGAGCGATGACGGCGAGCCAAGCCGCCGCCGAAGCGGGCGACCGGTGCTGTCGCGTCACGACGGGGAGCGTCGCGGCGACCCATAACAGGTGAATCAAGAGCGCGAGGTGCATGGCTCCGACCATAAGGCACACTCCGTGCCATTCGGATGAAATGAAAAAGGCCGGCGAATTTTCGCCGGCCTCGAAGCAAACGCGAAGCGGTTTTACTGCCGCCCCGTTTTCGATTTGTCGGATGTCCACCCCGCCGAATCCGCAGGCGTATGGGCGGTTTTGTCAGCCCCGAAGGTCGTTTTCAACTCTTTCTCGCAGGCATCGTGGTCTGCGCCTTTCGGAGCCTGTCCCTCGCGAATGATATTGTTCAGATTTTTCTGAAAATCCCGTTCGCAGGGTTCGCATTTCGTTTTGTCGTTGTTCATGGCTACGGAAATTTAGCATTATACCGCCTTTCCGCTGCAAATAACGTACAAAAACGCGCGTCAGAGTTTGTCCATGATTTCCGTGATACGGCCGAACACTTCGTCCATCGTGCCTAGACCGTCGACCGAAGCGTATTTGTTTTGCGCCGCATAGAAATCGGAAACGACGGCCGTCTGCCCGTGATAGACCGACAAGCGGTCGCGGATGACCTCCTCCGACGCATCGTCGGCACGTCCCGAATCTTTGCCGCGCAACAGAATGCGGCGCACCAACTCCTCTTCGGGCACGCGGATGTCGATCATCTTGTCGACCGTGAGATTGTGTTTCGCCAGAATTTTATCGAATTCCTGCGCCTGCACCGTCGTGCGGGGAAATCCGTCGAAAATACACCCTTTGGCATCCTTGTGTTCGGCCACGTAGTTCTCGATCATGCCGATGACCACCTCGTCGGGTGCCAGCTGGCCCGTACTGATGTAATGTTCCATGCTGCGGCCGAGTTCCGTGCCGCGCCGAATCTCCGAGCGAATCACCTCGCCCGTCGAGACGTGTTCGATTCCGTAGTGTTCTTTCAGTCGCTGGGCCTGCGTGCCTTTGCCGCATCCGGGAGCTCCGAATAAAACGATGATTTTCATAGGGATACTTATATCGAATAAACCTAATCGCAGGCAAAATTAGCCCAAATTTTTGAAAAACGCACGGATTTCGCTAATTTTGTAAAAATTTTCATTAATAGGGTCGGTTCGCGACTCTCCGCTTTCGGAGAAGTGCAGACCTCCCCGATGCCGAACGTCATTAAGCAGAAAAAAATGGAAGGAAAAAAACGTACGGAAATCGCCGAACTGGGGCAGTTCGGATTAATCGACCGCCTCGCGGGCAAATTCACCGTCCGCGACGCTTCGACGCTCGTCGGCATCGGCGACGACGCCGCCGTCATCGCTCCGCCTGCGGGTGAAACGATGTTGTGCACGACCGACACGTTTTTCGAGGGGGTCGACTTCGACCTGACCTATTTTCCGTTGAAACACCTCGGCTACAAGGTCGTAACGGCCGGAATCAGCGATATTTTGGCCATGAATGCCCTGCCGTCGCAGATTACCGTGTCGCTCGGCGTCTCGGCCAAACTGCCCGTCGAAGCGCTCGACGACCTGTACGAGGGCATCGCTTTCGCCTGCCGCGAACAGGAGGTCGACCTCGTGGGCGGCGACACGCGGGCCTCGATGACGGGGCTGGTCATTTCGGTCACGGCAC
>CAMWYI010000167.1 GCA_947178455.1 uncultured Alistipes sp.
ACGAACTGGTATCGGGTGTAGGCACTTCGGTGGGTAAGTTCGAGCCGCTGGGTGCTGCTGCGACCTGCAATGCCGACATGAGCAACATCGTGGCGGTCTATCCGGCCATAGCGGCTGTCGTGGACAAAACAGCCAAGACCCTTTCGTTCACTATCAACAACGACTGGAACAAGACCGATGCCGGCAAGGAGAAGCTTACGGCCTGCAACATCCGTTCGTGGAACGGCGACAGCCCCGTAGCGTTTACGAACAACGACATCAAAGTATCGTATCATGTCAACGGTACGACCAACAACGCCAACTTCAAGTTCCGGCAGTTGGGTACGTGGTGCGTCTTCTCGTTCGACTTCACGGCCGACGAGACCATTCGCAAAGAGTCGCTCCAATCCATCGAGGTATCGACCACCGAGGGCGACGTGCAGATTTCGGGTACGCAGCGCGTCGACCTCACGGACCCCAACAAACCCGTGTTGGTCAGCAAGACGTCGGGTCTTACCGATGCCGACAAAACCGTAGCTTGGACGTTCAACGCGGCATCGAGCATGACTACCGCCTTTACCCGTTCGATGTTGTTGTTCCCCGGCATGGAGAACAAGCAGATGAAAATTACCGCGCAGACCAACATGCACACCTTCGTCTTCTATGCCAAGCCTTCGGTCAAGCTCGAAGCAGGTACGGTGCTGAAGTTCCCCATCGGCTTGGGGCAGAACTTCAACACCAAGATCAGCAACACGGACAATCCGCTGGATTATGCCATGGCATACACCAGTGTCGAGAAAGAGCTCTATCCGTTCTATTACTACGGCAATGCCAACTGCTACCTGATTGCCGGAGCCGGACAGAACAGCTGCACGGTCGATGTTACGCGGCACAAGGCTTCGCCTTACTACGAGAAGAGCACAGCCGAAGCTACCGAAGCGACGCGGGCGGCCTATGCCAAAGTCATTTGGTACGAGACGGCTATGGGAGCCCCGAGCATCAACGGCCAAGGCACGGCAGCGACGATTACAGGAAACAGCTTCACGGTAACGCTGGCCGATGCGACGAAGTACGGAAATGCCCTGATTGGAGTATATGCAAGTCAGGCGTCGGACACGCCGTTGTGGTCTTACCATATCTGGCACCCGGACGTCGCGAATATGGAAGCGGCCCTGCTGACCTATGACAACACTTATTCGGGAACCTATAAAGTAATGCCGCTCGCCTTGGGTGCGAACAAGATTCCTGTTCTCGGAGAAACCGGCACGAACGGTGAATATACCAGCCTATTTTATATGTGGGGACGCAAAGACCCGCTGGGACGCACTGCGACTGTTGGCGGTACGGCTTTCGTCCCCGTGAACGGCGAAAGTTCGCCTACCTACTTTCGGACAGGAGCACAAGTTCGAAATCTTAAAGATTGTCTTTTGGATCCGATTGCCGAATCGAAAGAGCCCTACTGGAATGAAGCGGAAAGTAAATTTGTTTTGGAAGTGAATGGAATCAGTATAGATCGTTACATGATCGAATATACGATTGCTCATCCGACGCAAATGTTTAATCCACAAACCCTAAGTACTACATCTTGGACAATTGCAGCTAATTATTATTTGTGGGGTAATCCGCAAGGATACAATTATCCCAAAATGGGTGCTACCTATAAATCTGTCTTTGACCCCTGTCCGACAGGTTATCGCGTAGCACCGGCCGATTTGTGGTCTAATTTCGGAAAAATGAATCCAGACAATCCGTCTTCGATGATAGCAAATTCCAATGGAACATTCAATCGCGGTTATGCGTACTATTACGATAGCGGAAACACGAAAACGGATGTTTATCCCACACAAGGTTATCGAAGTGCGGCTGGTAATTCTATTGTCAGTACCAGCATTGCATATTATATGTCCAGTGCTCCCACTGGAGCAGGAGCAACATCTTTTTATCGTTTACGTTTCGATTCCAGTAGTGTCAATATTTTTCACGCTTTTAGCGATACTGTCAACGGCTTCCATGTTCGTTGCGTAAAAGAACAATAATATGCCGTCATAGCCAAAAACAGAGCGAGGAGCGTTAGCAAACGCCCCTCGCTTGTTTCATGCAGCTATCGGAATGCTACGTGCGGGCTACTCCCAGCCCAATTTTTCCGAGATTTTGTTCAGCACCGCATCGACCGTGTCGAACTGGGCCAGCCAAGCCGGTATGTCCTTGTTAATCCAAGAGAGCACCTCCAAAATATCCGCGTGGATATTTTCGATGTAGGTCTTGCTCCAACAAATCGGTTCGTTGTGGAAAATGCGGTTGCGGAAAACGCGGAAATTATTGAGCGGCGCCGAAACGTTTTTGCGCTGTTTCCGCACTTTGGGCAGGTAAGGAAACGCCCGCCGCAAATCGTGCCACAAAATTTTTTCGTATTGGCTGTTCATCAGCGAGACCCAAAAACCGAAAGTCAGTTCGGCCACGATTTTCGATGCGTTGACGATTTCGCCGCGACTGCTGATGTGGCGCTGCGCTTCGATGATGTAGTAGTTCAGCCCGTTGAGCCCGGGTTTCGACGCGATGATTTTATACCAGTCCGGCCGACCGAACAACGTCGTCAGTTCGCGGTTGAGCGCATTGCGCAACGCGACCTCGAAAACGGACAGACAGGCGTAAAACGAGCTCGAAAGTTCGATATTGGCCTGATAATGTTCCATCGCTTTCGTTTCGTCGTCCGCGTGCGCCGCATAATATCGGCTCATGCGCTCCGTCGAAAAGACCTTTTCGAAAAAATATTTGTTTTGCATTGTTTTTGTTTGTATCTTTGTACTGCAGTCCCGGGTGTTCCTCTCCCAGTTTTCAGTTGCTGGTGATGAATCCGGGTTTTTTGTTTTTCTACGACAAAGATAATCGAATCTTTCTTCATCCCGTTGCGGCCGGCGCAAAAAAGCATAGAGGGTTGCTATTTTCATAGCAGCCCTCTGTGCATAGGTCGATCGAGTTCGGCAATCCATTCATACGGACGGCTCCACATCCGTATGTCCGGGTTGCCGTTACTCGATAGGATAGATTTTATTAATTCTCTTTCACGCAACGAACGGGATACGCATACCCACGTCCACCGTTAGAATACTGTGCACCTACACCTGTGGCATATATATACAAGTATGTTGCATTGAGCGAAGTTACATCGAGCGGAGAATTATTCCAGTAGCACCCATATGTGCCGACACCAGTCACAACGCCAAGGGCACGAGCGCGATACCCGGCAGCCGGATAGAAATCGGACGGTTCTTGTTGCCATTTTCTTGCACCATTATTATCGACTCCATAGCAACAGAAAAATCCTCGTTGGGTAGCAAATGTCGTTGACTTCCCGTCTGCACTGATGTTCAAAACGTTGAGTAGTGTCTTGGCCCAAGCAGATTCCGGAGCATTAGTATTTGACCTATTAGCACCGTCATCAGTGAAAGCAATCCACAAATCTTTGGGAGCTACCCGATACCCTTTCGGGCAAGGTTCGAAAATCGAGCGCTGCAAAGTACTCATACGCGGGTAATCAGATCCCTGCGGATTGCCCCAAAGATTAT
>CAMWYI010000168.1 GCA_947178455.1 uncultured Alistipes sp.
AATCCGTTCTGCATCTTGCGGGCATAGCCGCTGCCGAAATAGCTCGTGCGCATGGCTGTCGCCGCCAGCGCGTGCGATACGCCGTCGAACTGCATGGCGAAAACGGCCACTTCGTTCTGTACGTCCGCGAGGTTCAGCCCCCGTTCGTAAATCAGGTTGTGGTTGAGCCACAGGCAGTTGTTTTCGCACAGCAGCACCCAGTCGCCCGCGCCGTAGCGCACGTTCAGAAATCCGTTGACAATGACCGCGAACTGTCGGTTGTTGAACCGTTCAGCCGGTCGGGGCCCGCAGTCGTACGAGGGGCTGGTGCCGTGCGCCGCCGTGAACACGACCAGCACGTCGTCCGCGTCGACCTGCGCGAAAAGAAACGTCAGAAAATCGGCCAAATCGCGGTCGAGCCGGTAGTACATGTCCTCCGTTTCGACCGATTCGGGCCCGTAGCACTCCGCGATGCGGCACGAGGGGTCGAGACAGATGTTCAGCAGGTCGGGTACTTTGTCCTTGCCCAGCCCGTATTGGGCGATGGCCTGTTTGGCGAATCCCAGCAGGGCCGTGTTGCCGGCCGGCGTGTAGAGCAGTTTTTCGTAGTCGTTCGCGGGTTTCAGCCGCCGTTGGCCGTTCGGCGTCTTCTCCCGCCGTTTTTCGGGAAAGGCGACGTCCCACTGGCGTTCGTTGCGGTAGCGGTCGCCTGCGTAGAGCGTGCGCCATTCGCCGGCCACATACGACGTGTTGTAGTTCTCGCGGTTGTCGCGGACGACCCAGTCGGGCAGTTCGTCGAGATAGGCCGACGACGTTGCCCAGCGGGCCCGTTCGTCGAGCCAGTAGGCGATTCCTCCGCGACCGCTCATGACGACGGCCGACGCGGGTTCCGCCGCAATCGTTACCGCCTTGCTGTCCGGAGCCTGCCGCAGCAGCGTTTCCGCCAGCGTCGGCACAACCAGCCGGTCGGGCACGGGATTCTCTTTTGCATCGTCGCCCAGCAGCGCCACTGGCCGGTTGGCGGTGTAGTCCATCCAGCGCAGGCCGATAATGCCGTGTGTCGCGGGTTGTGCACCCGTCGCCAGCGTCGCCAGCGATACGGGCGTCGCGGTTTGTTGGCAGTCGTAGCAGCTGCCGGTGTAGACCGTGCCGCCTTCGACGAGCCGTCGGATGCCGCTTTCGCCGAAATTGTCGCCATAGCGGGCGAGGTCTTCGGCCCGCATCGACCCGACGACGATGTTGACGATCAGTCGCGGCGTGCGGGGTTCGGCCGCTTCGGCCGGTCGGACGGCCGACAGCCCGCAGAGCACTCCGCAAAGTATGATGAGCGTGCGTTTCATGTTTTCGGATAGAACGGACAAATTTACGAATTTATTTCGATACCTTGTCGCGGTTGCGGGCTATTTTGCGGACTCGGCGACCGGTGCGGTTCGGTGTCAGAAACCGGCGTATCGCTCGAAATAGCGTTTTTCGTCATCGAATCGGATGTCGGGTAGCGCGGCGATTCGCTCCAAGCAGCGGCGGCAGAAATCGGCATGGGCCTTTCCTTGCGGATTGCGTGAGACATGGCGGGCTGCCGCGACGATTGCTTCGACTTCGGGCAGGCGGCGTTGTGCTTCGTCGTCGAGCGCCGCACCGACGAACTTTTCCCACACGTATTCGATTGCCTGCGGGGTCGGGTGTACGAGGTCGTCGGCATAGAACCGATAGTCGCGCAGGTCGTCCATGACGATTTCGTAGGCCGGAAAATAGTGTACGTTCGCGTGGCGTTCTTCCAGTTCGGCCGCTGCTGTGCGCAGAATCGCTTTCGAGAGCCCGTTTCCGGCCAGTCCGTCGCCGAGATGCCGCACGGGGCTGACCGTCAGGATGATTTGCTTGTTCGCGAGCACGCCGCCGAACACTTCGCCGCACGCTGCGACGATTTCTTCGACCGTGAGTCTGCGTCGGACGAACTCCGAAGCGGGTTGCCGGTGGCAGTTGGCGACCGGTCGGCCTGCCCGTTCGTAGACCCACGCCGTGCCGAACGTGAGCAGCACGAAATCGGCCTGCCGGAGTTGCGAGGCTCCGACCGCTCGTCCGGCGGTCATGCGGGCCGCTGCTGCTTGTGCGTCGGCGTCCGAGAACGAACCGTGGAAATCGTAGTGGAACCACACTTCGCCGTCGTGGTGCAGCTCTTCGAGACACACGGGTTCGCATTGCTCGTAGCTTCGCAGCGCTTCGACAATCGACAGCGGATTGAAAAGGATGCCCGTAGGGTTGGTCTCGATAGGAAACTTCGCGTCCGCCAGTTTTGCGGCGATGTGTTGGGCGAAGCACGAACCTACGGCCAGCAGGCGGTGCCGGTAGCCGATGCGTTCGGGCAGCGGTGCGATTTCGATTTCGGTGCGGAATTTCATCGGACGAAGATAGCGAAAATTTCGTTCTTCGGCAAAAGCGCGGATGCGAATCCGAGTTGCGAATCGTGCGGTCGTGCTAACAAAAAATTCGTACCTTTGTTGCGTATGATTATCGAGGCGAATTGCAAAATCAATCTCGGACTGGACATCCTGCGGCGGCGTGCGGACGGGTTCCACGACATCGAGACGGTGATGTTTCCCGTGCGGGGATTGTTCGATACGGTCGAGGTGGTGCGTACCGGCGAATCGGGTGCTGCGTTTTCGGCCGACGGGTTGACGGTCGATTGCGACCCGGCCGACAATCTTTGCATGCGGGCGTTTCGGTCGATGCACGACCGTTACGGCGTGGACGGCGTGCATATCCGCCTGACCAAACGGGTGCCTTTCGGGGCCGGTCTGGGCGGCGGGTCGTCCGACGCTACGGCTGTGATTCGGGCGCTCGATGCGCTTTTCGAGTTGCACCTCGACGACGCAGAACTGGTCGATTGCGCCGCGACATTGGGCAGCGATACCGCCTTTTTCGTGCGCAATACGCCCCAGTTGTGCACCGGTCGGGGCGAAATCATGACGCCTTGTGCGGTGTCGTTGGCCGGTATGACGCTCGTCATCGTCAAGCCCGACGAGGGCGTCTCCACGCGCGAGGCTTACGCCGGTGTCTTGCCTCGCATTCCCGCCGTGCCGCTTGCCGAGCGGTTGCGGCGTCCCGTCGTCGAGTGGCAGACGACCGTCGCCAATGCGTTCGAGCCGTCGGTTTTCGCCGCTCATCCGGTCATCTGCGAGACCAAAGAACGCTTGCTCGCTGCCGGTGCCGTTTACGCCGCCATGTCGGGGTCGGGGTCGGCCGTCTTCGGTCTGTTCGATACTCGCGCCGTTGCTCGAAACCGCCTCGACCTGCACAGCCTTTCGCCCTATGTGTTCGAGCTGTAATACCGGCTCGGAGCACAAAAAAGCGTTCCGAAACACTCGGTCTCGGAACGTGTCGCACAATCGCAGCGAATCCGACTACTTGATGCCGTTCGTTTTGTCGAAATCGCCGGTTTTCGACTCTTTGCCGTATTGTCCGGCTTCGGGCTGTTTTTTCGTATAGTCGTTCTGGTCGTAGGACTTGTCCTGCTTCCAGTTCTGCGACTGGTCGTGC
>CAMWYI010000169.1 GCA_947178455.1 uncultured Alistipes sp.
CAGTCGATGCCGTCGCCCGCATCATTCATATAGGAATAAGGTTTACCGTCCGCTTCGACAAAATTTTTGACATAGAAGCGATAGCCGTTTTCCTTGAAAGCATAATCGGCCCATTCCTTTTCGGTGGCGGAAGCCGACGTATTAGCAAAATCGATATTCGGATTCCGGTCGTGCGAACGCGTGCGATAGTAAGCGAGCAACTCATCCAACGCCAATCCGTAATCGCTCTGGTCGTAAGCCGTTTTGACTTTGGCCAAACCGCTGAAATCGAGGTCGAGCACGTCGAATACCCGCATGTCGATACCTTCGTTCATCGACTCGGAACCCTCTGTCTTCCATTCGGACGCCCGCACCATTTCGGGGAAAATCAATCCCGCACGGAAGACTGCGTGAGCCTCGACGGTTTTCTCCGCTTCGTCCTCGGAATAGTTCGCCGAGAGGTATTCGGCCTCTTGGGCCACATTGGCCAGAAAACGCGCGAACAACTGCGGCGTCAAATTGGACGACTGCATGAAGTAATAAATCAGGTCGCACTGCCCCTCCAAACGATAGGCCACGTCGATAGGCCGCCAAGCGAACATCGCTTCGCCGGATTTCGCGGAATCGTCGTCGGCAACGGGCGTCTCCGCAGGCAGCGGATATTTGTCCAGCCAACTCTCATAAACCTCAGCCCATCCCTGAACATAGGACTCGTCCAGCGACGTGCGGTAAGCCTTGCCCTGCGCCAACATCCACGCATGACGATGCACGCGGTAGTGCTGCTCCTCGTCGGCCGAATTGAGCGTCCAATCGAGTTTGCCCGAACCGTTGGCATAAGAATAAGGCTGTCCGCCGTCATCGTAGCCTTCGACATAAAAACGGTATTTCCCGTCGGAGGAAGCGTGGTCGGCCCACGCCTGCTCCGTTGCGGAAATCGACGGGGCAATCAGACTAACATGGTTGTTGGGCACGTCGGTACGGCCGCGATAATACTCCAACAAGGCCTGCGCCGCCAAATAATACTGGTCGGCGTCGCACAGCGATTTCACCGCTTCCAAACCCCGATAATCGAGATTCAGGGCCTCGAAAACAGCCGCTTCGATGACGCTGTTGTCGGGAATGACGGGTTCGGCGGTCGTACCGCCGCTGCTCGACGACTGTTCGATATCGTCGGACAGGCAGCCCGTTGCGCACAGAGCTGCCGCCACGAAACAAGCCGTCGTGATTTTCGCGAAAATTCGTTTCATAAGGTTATGATTTTAGGTTTTTGTATTCGTTATCGGCGTATCATGCCTCGCCCCGCAAATGCAGGTAACGCCGGATGGCTTCGAGGAAATAGTAGTCGGCATAATTGAGCGGCGTGTCGATTTCGCTGTTGGCGGGCCAATGGCCGACGCTGTGCATCAACACGAAACCGCCGTTGGAACCCTCGGCAGCGAGATAATCGTCGGAGCACAAGGACATCAACAGTGTCTCGGCGTAATCGAAATACTTGCGGCCCTCGTCGGCAGGCACCAGCGTCGAAAGCTCGAACAGCGCCGAAGCCATGACGGCAGCCGCCGAAGCGTCGCGCGGAGCATCGGGCTGGCCGGGAGCGTCGTAATCCCAATACGGAATGCGGTCGGCCGGTGTCCGGGGATGATTCATCAGTAACGAAGCGATACGCTCGGCATGCGCCAAATACTTCGGGTCGCCCGTTTCGCGGAAGCACATCGTGTACCCGTAAAGGCCCCAAGCCTGACCGCGCGCCCAAGTCGATTCGTCGGTATATCCCTGAAACGTACCGCGACTTTCGACCGAACCGTCGTTGTTGTAGCTGACGACGTGATAGGAGCTGGCGTCGTCGCGAAAATGATTCGCAAGCGTGATGTCGGCATGGCGGCAGGCCACGTCGCGATATTTCGGGTCGCCCGTGTGCTTCGATGCCCAGAAAAGCATCTCCAAATTCATCATGTTGTCGATGATGACGGGATAATTCCACTCGCCGAAGTCCCACGACCGAATCAGTCCGATGGTCGGATTGCAACGCGAAGCGAGGCTCTTGGCCGCCTCGACGATGACTTCGGCCGAATGGCAATCGCCGAGCGCCGCCAGTTGCTGTCCGAACGAACAGAAGACCATGAAGCCCAAGTCGTGCGTGCCTTTATAATACTGGATGCCCTCCAACCGGTCGGTGTACTTTTCGGCGGCCGAGCGCAGCGATTCGTCGCCCGTGAGGTCGTAGGCCAGCCACAGCGTACCGGGGAAGAAACCGCTCGTCCAATCGTAGGCGTCGACGACCTTGAACTTGGGCATCAACGAACGCGGGAAGCCCGGCAAGGTGTCGAACTCGGAAGCCGCATGCAACAACTGGACGCGGGCACGACCGACGGCCCGCTCGACAGCGGCGATTTTGGGGTCGCCGTCGGCGCGGCAACCGCAGAAAAGCGATACGCACAAGCCGAAGAGCGGGAGAATCGAAAGAACTCTTTTTTTCATTTTGAAGGTTTACGGGTTTTTGTTGTATGTGCCGTTTTATCGGTAATACAAAATTACCCGCAGCCCCTCCGACGGAACCCGAGAATTGCACAAATGATTTTCAAAACCGCTCAAATAAACTTCGATTTCGTCCAATCCAATGCGATTTTTGTCCAAAAACCACCTCGAACGCACGAATGGCGCGGGTGAAGTTCCGAAATCGTACAGCGCGCACACGAAAAAAGCGGGACAAGTTCGGACTTGTCCCGCTTTTATGCGCTATTGCTCTCCGCCAGCTGTTTCCGCCGGTTTGTCCCTACGCCGATGACGACGCCCGCCGCGATGCCGCCGCTTGCGGTCGCGCGTACCGCGATTGCCCTCGCCGCGCCCCGAACTATGGTCGTTGTCGGGCTGCGGCTGGCCGGACGGCACCGAACCGTCCGCAGAAGCGGAAGCGGACGAGGAAGCTCCGGCCCCTTTCGGATGCGAAGACCCGCCACGGCGGTTGCGGCCGCGACCGCTCCGACTGCTGCCGCCTCTGCCACCACGACCTCCGCGTCCGCGCGTTTCGGCCGGAGCGTATGCCGGCCCCTCGCCCACGTCTTCGGGCAAATCGGCCTTGCGGATTTCCCGCTCGATGAGTTTTTCGATTCGGTGGAACCGCCCCTGATCCTCCGTGCTGACGAACGTAATGGCGCTGCCGGTCGCGGCGGCGCGGGCCGTACGCCCGATGCGGTGGATGTAATCCTCGGGGTCGCGCGGCACGTCGTAATTGATGACCAACCCGATGTCCTCGATGTCGATGCCGCGCGACACGATGTCGGTCGCGACGAGGATGTCGATGCGGTTGTTCTTGAATGCCAGCATCACCTCCTCGCGCTGCTGCTGGTCCAAATCGGAGTGCATGGCGGCGACATTGAGCTTCATGCGTTTGAGCGTATGGGCAAGCTCCTTGACTTTGAGTTTCGACGACGAGAAGATAATCGTCTTCGACCCGCTCGGCTCGGCGAACAGGGAGCGGATGA
>CAMWYI010000170.1 GCA_947178455.1 uncultured Alistipes sp.
TACGACCGTCGTCGTAGACCGCGTACAGGTAACGGCTATTTAGTAGTTTTTGTCGGTGAGTTCGGTGACCGTTGCATCGGCTATCGTCGGCAGTCGCGAAATCGAACGGCAACACGTCGACGCATTGAAATCCCTGTCGGAAACGGGGCCCAATCTCCACCTGCCGGACTACGGTTCGCGCATGACTTCGTCGATTTACGTGCGCGGATTGGGCGCGCGCATCGACCAACCGGTCATCGGACTGAACATCGACAACGTGCCGGTGATGCAGAAAAACGATTTCGATGTCGAACTGGCCGATGCCGAACGCATCGAGGTGTTGCGCGGCCCGCAATCGACCCTCTACGGCCGCAACACGATGGGCGGTGTCATCAACGTCTATACCCTTTCGCCGCTGCAATACGAGGGCGTGCGCGTCGGCATGGAGTATGCCAGCGGCGACACCTACAAATTCCGCGCATCGGCCTACCAGCGGCTGCGCCCCGACTGGGGCATCGCCGCGACGCTGTTCTACAACCGAAGCAACGGATTCTTCCGCAACCGAGCGACCGGCAAACGCTGCGACTGGGAGCGCATGGGCGGCGGTCGGCTGAAACTGCAACATCGCCGCGACGACCTGCGGGTGAAAAACACTTTCGCGTTTTCGGTGCTCGATCAAGGCGGCTATCCCTATGCCTACATCGGCCCTGACATCGAACAGGACGGCCGAACGGTCATCCGCAACGGCGAAATCGCCTACAACGACCCGTGCGGCTACCGGCGCACGGAATTAAGCGACGGGCTGACCGTCCGCTACGACGCGGCGCGGTTTTCCGTATCGTCCATTACGGGCTACCGCTACTCCGACGACGCGATGACGCTCGACCAAGATTTCCTGCCGCTCTCCTACTTCACGCTGCGTCAGGCGCTGCGCGAACACAGCATCACGGAAGACCTCGTCGTCCGGTCGCACGACGACCGACGCTACGGCTGGCTGTTCGGGGCGTTCGGATTCTACCGGCACGGCACGATGCACGCGCCGGTGCAATTCAAGCAAACGGGTGTCGACGAACTGATTTTCGCCAACGCAAACAAATATATCGACGGTATCCGTTTCGAGAAAGTAGCCGACGAGCTGCTGCTCGCCTCCGATTTTCGGATGCCCTCCTACGGCGGAGCTCTCTACCACGAATCGCGTTTCACGGCAGGCCGCTGGCACTTCACGGCGGGAGTTCGGTTCGACGTCGAACGCGCGACGCTCCGCTACCGCAGTCGGGGCGACCTCGACTATCGGGTGAGCGTCGGCGAGGGCAACCCCATCGAGCGCACAGCCTCCGTCGACGACCGCAACCGGCTGTCGCACACCTACACCGAACTGCTGCCCAAATTCACGGCACTCTATGCGTTCGACGACCGGCGCAATCTTTACGTCACGGTAGCCAAAGGCTACAAAGCGGGCGGATTCAACACGCAGCTGTTTTCGGACATCCTGCAAGAGAAACTGAAATGGGTGATGGTTTCGGGCGGCGGCTACCGCGAGCAGGACATCTTGTCCTACCGCCCCGAATACAGCTGGAATTACGAGTTCGGCGGCCACTTTTCGTGCATGGAGGGGGCC
Source organism: uncultured Alistipes sp. (assembly GCA_947178455.1). GTDB lineage: Bacteria > Bacteroidota > Bacteroidia > Bacteroidales > Rikenellaceae > Alistipes. Next base: position 1,598 of record CAMWYI010000170.1, read on the forward strand.
GTGCGGGGCGATTTCGCGCTGTTCTGCATCGACTGCCGCGACCAGCAGCTGACGGTTTTTCCCGAAGGCACCTCGACGGGCCGCATGATGACCAACGCGGGCCGTACCCGTTCGTGGGGCGGCGAGGCGGCGCTGCAATGCACCGTCCGGCGCACGCTCGAAGTGAACGCCGCCTACGGCTACACCGATGCCCGATTCGTCCGCTACGACGACGGCCGACAGGATTTCAGCGGCAACTATGTCCCCTATGCCCCGCAACACACCCTGTCGCTCGCGGTGGTGAAGACCGTGCCGACGGGCGTCGGCTGGCTGGGCGACCTCGTGCTGCGGGTCGGCATGCGCGGTACGGGCCGAATCTGCTGGAACGAGGAAAACACGCTCGTACAACCGTTCTACACGCTGTTCGACGCTTCGGTACGCATCGAACATCCGCGCTACACGCTCGATTTCTGGGGCCGCAACCTCGCGGACAAGGGTTACGATGTATTCTATTTCAAATCCATCGGCCACGAGTTCGTCCAACGCGGACGGCCGCGCACGTTCGGCATCACGTTGAGCCTCGACATCCAAACCCAACGGCCATGAAACGGCACATTTTCGGAGACTGCGGTGCGAAACTTGCATGTTCGGCAGAAAGCGACTATCTTCGCAATCTAATTTTTAGGCATATCATGAATACACGCGCTCTTTTCGCAACGGTTTCGGCATGCGCACTGCTGTTTTGCGCAGCCTGCGACGACAACGACCGCCCCGACGGCCCCGAATTCGAGACCGTGAACGACGAAATCGTCGACGGCCGAATCGTGAACGACGATGCGATGGATTTTCTCGGCATTTCGACCGTCACCAATCCCGACGGCACGACCTTCGTCGATGACAACGCCGTGTTCAGCATCGTCGGCGAGGGTCATCCGACCGTGTTCAATCCGGCGACTGCGCTGACCGTCTACATGCGTCGCGTGCGGTTCGCCGCCGCCATGCCGGGCATCGACATGCGGCTGTACAATCTGCCCTACACGGCCGGCACGGGGGCGAACCTGACCTTCGTGGACGCAGGGCCGCTCACGCCCCAAGCGAACATCGCCGCCACCGGCTGGACCGACTACGAGCGATACGCCATAACGAACCTCGACGGAGCAATCGCCAACGTCCGTTGCCGTGTCGAGTTCGACTGCATGGGCACCTATCATGTAAAATTCGAGGGACGCCTGCTCGACGATTGAGCATCGGCCCGTCGCAACACAAATACAAACGAACTATGAAACCCGAATACAAACCATTCGTCGACGAACTGATCGAACTCTGCATCAAGGAGGACATCGGCGACGGCGACCACACCTCGTTGTGCTGCATTCCGGCCGAAGAACGCGGCCGGATGCGTCTGCTGTGCAAGCAGGAGGGCGTCATCGCCGGTATCGAAATCGCGCAGCTCGTCTTCCAGCGCCTCGACCCCGACATGGAGTTCGAGCAGAAACTCCGCGACGGCGACCGCGTGAAGCGCGGCGACGTGGCGTTTTACGTCACGGGACGTCTGCAATCGCTGTTGCAGGCCGAGCGCATCGTGCTGAACATCATGCAGCGCATGAGCGGCGTGGCGACCCTGACGGCCGTCTATGTGCAGCGGCTCGACGGACTCCACACCCGCGTGCTCGACACGCGCAAGACCACGCCCGGCATGCGCGTGCTGGACAAAATGGCGGTGAAAATCGGCGGCGGCGAAAACCACCGCATGGGGTTGTTCGACATGATTCTGCTGAAAGACAACCACATCGACTTCGCAGG
>CAMWYI010000171.1 GCA_947178455.1 uncultured Alistipes sp.
AACATAGCCGATCTGACCATTACGGTTGCTACGCAATAGCAAATGAACATTGCCGTCATCATCTACATAGTTCTTTGTTCGATCACCACCATCTTGAAGAGCCCAATTATGCAAAACTTCAAACTTGAAGGTAGGTTTACGATCGCCGAAATCATGATGACCGTCCGACAAGTTGATTACCACACTTGTATTGGCACCTGCATAATCGTAGCGATACTGGTCGCAATTCGTTTCCCAATCAATACCCAAGTTGTTGCCGTAGCGGAACAGTTTGAACATGTTAGGATTCTCGGTCACTTTCAAAACGAAAGTCGTTTCGGCCGAAGATTTCATATTTTCGACCTTCACGGGAATCGTGTATTCACCCTGTGCCGCAGAAAGTTTGCCGATCGACGAAATAACGCCCGAAACCGCATTTATTTCGATTTGTCCGACCAATTCGGCAGGCAGTTCACCGAACGCATAGGTCAGTTCATCTCCGACGATACCGGCATTCGGCTCAACGCTGAATGCGGTGCCCTCAACTACTTCTTTTGCCGTGTAACCGAACGTCTCCGGGTCAATAGGCGTGATGTAGGCGATGACCGTAAGCGTATAAGCACCCTCGAAAACCTTAGAACCGAACTCGTTGGTGACCCGCAAGTCGAGCGTATAAACGGCACCGAGCGGCAGACCGCTGTTTTCCTCGACCGAAATAACGCCCGTAACGGGGTCGATGACGATTTTGTCGGTCACTTCGACACCCTCCGACGGGGTGATTTTTTCGATAGCCCACACCGTCTGTTCGGGTGACCCTTTCACGGTCGGAGCACCCGTGCTGACGAATGCGTGGTCTACCTCCATGCGGCCCGAAGCGACGGGATACGCAATCTCCAACGGAGCGCTGGTAATGCGCACCGTCAACAGATTTTCGTAGGTATATTTACCGGCGCGCGTGGTGATGCTGATAGGCAGCGGATAGGTGCCCGGCAAAATCTCGCCCTTGAACCCGGTGTTGAGCGTAACGACGCCCTTGCTCGAAATAGCGAAATACTCGCGGCCCTCTTCCTGCTCGAGCGCATAGGAGAGAATCGACACGGTTTCGCCGACGGGCGTCACGGTGACAGCCATTTCGGTCGTCGCCAGTTCGTCGAAAGGAATATCGAGCGTCGATGCGCTCACTTCCAGCTCGGCAGGCGCAGCCGCCACCATCTGCACGACGAAAATGTCGGAGAAGCGGAATTTGCTGCCACCGGCCCGGCACGAAATGGAGAGTTTGTAGGTGCCGGTCGGCAGTTCGTCAGTATCAGCAATCGAAACGGCACCGTTCGCCGCTTCGATGCTGAAACAAGCGGTTTCGACCTGCTGGTCGTTGCATGTAATGCGTTCGATAGCAAACTCCGACGGCGTAGGGCCGTGATAACTCGGAGCGCCCGACAAGTAATTCATCGACGGGCCGATGTCGATGACCGTCGGATAGTAGAGCTGCAAATCGCCGCCGGCGGTATCGTCGTCTTCGCAAGCCGTGAATGCGACCGTGCACAAAGCCGCCGCAAAGACGAAGCATGCTTTTCTGATAAATGATTTCATAGTCATATAGTAGTTTTAGTGTTTACTTCGTGTAGGTGTACTTCATGTCGGGATAGGTCGTGCTGCCAATCTTCACCACGAACGAATCCTCGCCGAGCGACACATCGACCTTCTCGGAAGCGTTTTTCGTCGGTACGAGCACGGTCACGAAGCGCACGACATCTTCGTCGGCCGTCTTCTCAACGTCGAGCTGGTAGGATTTGCGCGCTTGGCTCTCGTTGGTTTTGTAGGAAACGAATCCATCGCGCGGGGTAAACGTGCACTCCTTGTCGGAGAATGTGCGCACCAGCATGTTGTTGTTATCGGAGAACTCCGTATGGCAACCTTTCTGCGCGTTGTCGTACACGATTTCCGTATCCTTGCCCTCGATGAGGTGGAAGTGGAGGTTCACCGTACCGGCAACGTTGCCGATAGCCTCGTCGAGCAGAATGTAGAACCGGTCGTCGACCAAATACACCGTGCGGCGATGAGTCAACCCTTCGTAAGAGGGGTTCTCCAACGTCAGACCCTGCCACGTATGGCCCGAAGAGGCACCCGTAAATTCGCCGGACATGCTGCCCTCGCCCCATACGTTCTTGTTGCCGAGCGTCAAGGTGTTGTGAGCCATCGTAGCGGCGTATTTGCTGCGGTCGGCATTCGATGCAGAAGTACCGCCGTAAGTATAACAGCCCGAATCGGGGAAGAAGTTGCGCCCTTTGCACCACAACTCGAACGTATTGTTGTCGAACTGGCGGTGCCACTGATAATTCGGCGCCTTGCTATTGGGCTGGTCGGGCGTATTCTGCAAGACCATCATCATGTCGTTCGCCGTCCAACCCGTACGCATCACGTAGTAACCGGCATCGGGGAAAGTGACAAATTTCGCTTCGGGTTTCGTTCCCTCTTTGCCCTCGGTCGCCATCCACAGCATCTCCTGATTGTCGGGGAACAACTGGCAATACTCTTTCAGGTTGCGGATGAGCACGCTCTTGCTCCATGATTCGTCGCGGCGCGTATCGGACATGTTGGGCACCGTGTAATTGGGGTAAATCATGTTCATCACAACCTCCGTCATCTTGCGCATGGCTTCGACGTAGCTCGGCGGAAAAGTGTTCGTGTTGCCATTAAGCTGCGCGACGCGCATGGCCAGCCGGAAGTCGGCGATGCTGGCGATATGGTAGTGCAAGTCGCCGTCTTTCAACCAGCCATCGGCAAAGTACTGCGCCGTAACCTCGCGATTGAGCACCTCGCTGCCGCTCGCTCTCCAAACAGCCGAATTTTTCAGTTCGGGGAAGAGCATGCCGACGAACGTAACGGCCTGCGCCTGCGAGATGAGGTGGTTGGAGGTCGCGGAATAGTTGTTCATGACGTGGTTGGCATGCTCGTCGAGCCGCACCAACACCTCCGCCAGCCATTCGGCGGTAATCGTCGGCGAATCCTGATAATACTCCAACAGCGCGCACTGGTCGATCAGGCGCGATGCCGCTTCGAGCGGACGCCACGAACGGTGGTTCGTCACGTCGGTGCCCTGTTCGGGTTTGAGCACGTTCCGAATCCAGTCGCCGTAGACCTCCATCCAGTTTTCGACGTATTTTTCCTCTTTCGTCGTGCGGTAGGTCTTGGCCTGCGGAATCATCCACTGGTGACGGTGAATCTGGTAAAGCATCTCCTGACCTTTCTGGTAATCTTTCATCCAGTCGATGCCGTCGCCCGCATCATTCATATAGGAATAAGGTTTACCGTCCGCTACGACAAAATTTTTGACATAGAAGCGCTAGCCGTTTTACTTGAAAGCATTATCGGCCC
>CAMWYI010000172.1 GCA_947178455.1 uncultured Alistipes sp.
GTTGGTATCCAGCCGGTAGGCCTTTTTCGGACAGAGCCACGAGAAATAGGCCCGCGACACGGAGAATTTTTTGAATCGGGGCATCGCCCAACCCAGCAGTTCGTATTTGTCGCCCTCGGGAATGACCGTCACCTGATTAGCGTAATAACCGAGAAATCCGTTCATCGAGGACTTCGTACCCGTCAGCACGTTGCCCGAGATGACACGTACCGTATCGCCCTCTTTTTGCAGTTTGAGGTTGTTGCCGAGCAGCGAATCCATGCGGGCACCGGCGATGACGCGGTAATACTGCGGATTGGCGACCTCCGAACCGCCTACGGCGATGACGCGGGTCATATCGACGCGGCCCGTAAGCATCAGTCGGCCGATGATGGCCAAATCCTGCATGTTGACCGTCCACACGACCTCGCCTTTGTTAATCGGGTCGATGTGGTGAATCTGCACGCCGACGTTGCCCGCCGGATGTTTACCGGCGAACGTGTGCAGCTCGACGCCTTTGAGTTCGGGCATTTTACCCTCGGCACCGGCGCGCATCGAAAGGTGTACCTTGCCGCCCGAGAGTTTTCTTAAAACCTCGATGCCGGCTTGCAAGCTCGCTTGTTCGTCGCGCAACGCGAAGTTGTAATCGGGAGCCAGCGGCGCGGAATCGAACGCCGAAACGAAGATAGCCTTCGGCGTATCGGTCGGATTGGCGATAATACCGTAAGGCCGCTGCACGAACATCGGCCACAGACCGGCGCGGAGCAACAATTCGATCAATTCGTCGCGCGAAGCCTGCTGCAAATCGGGTTTGGCGAACTCCTCGTAACTTTGCTGTGCATCGGGCGCGACGGTCACGGAAAGCACCTTGCGTTTCTCGCCGCGATTGACGGCAGCCACCGTGCCGCTGACGGGCGAAGTGAACAGCACGCGCTCGCTGTACTTGTTGAAGAACAACGGCGTACCGGCTTTCACGCGGTCGCCCTCCTTCACCAACAACTTGGGCGTCACCCCCTCGAAATCGAGCGGCGAAACCGCATACTCCGCCGCCGCAGGTGCATCGGCCAACGTCGGCGAAGGTTTGCCCTCCAAGTTGATGTCGAGCCCCTTGCGTAGCGTGATAATTTTCGACATACTTATTAATTTTGCTTGTGATTCTGCGGTAAGTCAGTCAGGCAACCGGAAAAATCCCGGCTGCATCGGGTTCGGCTGTTAGCGGGCTAACACTCCGAATCGCGTGCGAAAGTACGCATTTTTTTCGAGAATACAGCGAATCGGCACATTATTTCTTAAATTTACTTAAAAATTTCTGCTTATCTTTGACTCCGTCGAAGATACTGCGCCGCAACAAACCCCGAACAAGTTTGGTTTTGTATTCGGCTTATGCGTATCTTTGTCCGAAGCATGGAACCGGCACGCACATACGTGAATATCCACACCCACCGGCCTACGGGGCACAGCATCGAACTCCGCACGGCGGGCATCCACCCTTGGGAAGCCGACCGCATGCCGGTGACCTCGCTGCTGCCGCTCGGAGAAACCGTGCAGGCAATCGGTGAAACGGGCCTCGACTTCGCGAAAGGCGCGCCGCGAGAAGCCCAATACGCCGCATTCCGCGCCCAACTGCAACTGGCCCGGCAATACGGGCTGCCCGTCGTGATTCACTGCGTGCGGGCATTCAACGAGGTGCTGCGCGAACTGGCGACCTGTCCGCCGCGCACGGCGATATTTCACGGGTTCATCGGCTCACCCGAGCAAGCCCGGCAAGTCGTCGCCGCCGGATATTACCTCTCGTTCGGCGAGCGGACGTTCCGTTCGCCGAAAACCGTCGAAGCGATGCGCGCGACCCCGCTGGAACGGCTTTTTCTGGAAACCGACGACAGCCCGACCCCTATCGAGGAAATTTACCGCCGGGCGGCCGAACGGCTCGGAATACCGGAAACGCACCTGCAAGAAGCGGCATTGGCCAATTATAAAACGATTTTCGGATGATACCTTCGTGGATGGAACGCACCTCGCTGCTGCTGGGCGAGGAAAAACTCGAACGCCTGCGACGTGCGCACGTACTGGTCGTCGGGCTGGGCGGCGTGGGAGCCTATGCGGCCGAAATGCTCGTGCGGGCCGGTATCGGCCGCATGACCATCGCCGATGCCGACGTGGTGTCGCTGTCGAACATCAACCGCCAACTGGTAGCCCTGCACTCGACCGTAGGACGCCCCAAAGCCGACGTGCTGGCCGAACGTCTGCGCGACATCGCCCCCGAACTGCAACTGACGGTCGTCGCCAAATACATCCGCGACGAGGAGACCTACACCCTGCTCGATGCGGCGACATACGATTATGTGGTCGACGCTATCGACACGCTGTCGCCCAAACTCGCCCTGATTGCGGGTGCTATGGAGCGCGGCATTCCGGTAGTCAGTTCGATGGGGGCCGGAGCCAAAACCGACCCGACGCAACTGCAAATCGCCGACATCGCGAAGACCCACCACTGTCCGCTGGCCCACATGCTCCGCAAACGGCTGCACAAAATCGGCATCCGCACGGGATTCCGGGCCGTTTTTTCGCCGGAACCGATACGTGCAGGCGCAATGGTCGAATGCGAAGAACAGAACAAGAAATCGAACGTCGGGACGATTTCCTATCTGCCAGCGCTTTTCGGCATCGGCTGCGCGTCGGTCGTCATCCGCGACCTCATCGGAGAACTGGAATAAACCGCGAAATATGAAACCGAAAATCGTCTTTCTGGACCAATACAGCCTCGGCGGGGCAGACCTCTCCGCCATTCGGGCGCTGGGCGACTACACAGGCTACGAGACGACCCGCCGCGAAGAAGTGCCCGACCGCTGCCGCGAAGCCGACGTCGCAATCACGAACAAAGTGCCGTTCGACCGCGAAACGATGCAACGGCTGCCGCAGCTGCGCATGATTTGCGTGGCCGGCACGGGCATGAACCACATCGACCTCGAAGCGGCCGCCGAACTGGGCATCACGGTGAAAAATGCCGTCGGCTACTCGACCCACGCGGTGGCCGAAACCACTATCGGAGCGGCCATTGGGTTGATGCGCCGAATCGGCTATTACGACCGCTATGTCAAAACCGAATATGCGGGCACAGCGCGGCAATTCCATTTCGGCCGCACGACCTACCAGCTGCACGGCAAGACGTGGGGCATCATCGGGCTGGGGAACATCGGGCATGCCGTAGGCCGTGTCGCCGAAGCGCTCGGCTGCCGCGTGGTCTACACTTCGGTGTCGGGCGTCGCACGCCAAGAACCCTACCCCGCGTTGCCGCTCGATGAACTGCTCGCGCAATCGGACGTGGTGTCGATACACGCCCCGCTGACCCCGCGCAC
>CAMWYI010000173.1 GCA_947178455.1 uncultured Alistipes sp.
CCGATTTCGCCAAAGGACGTTGTAGCGTTTCGACCGGCGTGCAGTTCGTCAAGGTGCTTTATACGGCGTTGAATCCGGTCGCGACGGAAAACGATTTCGTGTTGTGGAATCTCACGGGCCGTTTGCAGGCCGCCCGTTGGTTGAGCCTTTTCGTGCGCGGCGAGAACCTGCTCGCCCAGCGTTACGAAATCAATGCCGGTTTCCCGATGCCGAAAGCGACGGTGCTGGCGGGCGTGAATCTCGATTTTTGATTATTTATTTTGGGCGGGTCGCTGCCTGCCCTGTTAAGAACAGGGATTTAAGCGCGGTAGACCGTTTCTATGCTGTTGACGGTCTTTGTCGCTCCCGTCCGTTGCTTGAATAAAACGGTGACGGCGCAGTGACCTGCTGAAACCTGATAACTGACCGTCGCGCTTAAAACCCGCTTTTTAAGCGGGTGGCTTCAAGAGCCGCAGTTGCACAATTTTATTTTTATTAAAAAGCGATGAATACATCTTTTCTGAAATTCGGGTCGGCCGTGCTCGTTGCGTTGCTGTTCTCCGCGTTCTCCGTTTCGGCGCACTCCGGCAAGGCACGCTTCCATGTCATCGTCGACACCGACGGCGCAGCGGACGATTTGCGGACATTGTGCATGCTTTTGGGCAATCGCGAGGCCGAAGTGCTCGCCGTCGTTTCGTCCGACGGGGCGCTGCCGCCGAACGAAACGGCCTGCAAGGTGGCGGCCCTCCTGCGCGGATTCCACCACGAGGGGATTCCCGTCGGGGTCGGACGTGTCGTTAGCATTGACGCTCCGGCTTGGCGGGCCCATTCGCAGGAGGTCGATTGGGGCGATACCACCGCCTTGAATGTGCCTTATCCTCCTGCGGTCGAGGTGCTTCGGCAGGCATTTCGCAGCGAACCCGAACGGATTGTCGTCGTCGCGCTCGGCGCGTTGTCCAACTGGGCCGACCTGCTGCGGGCGCATGGAGAGTTGACCGACCGCATCGACCGCATCGTGTGGTACGACGAGCGGCTCGGACAGGCCGAAGGCACCAACTGCCGCACCGACCGCGATGCCGCCCGCTGGATTTTGGCGTGCGGCGTGCCCGTCGAAATTGTTTCGGCCGACCCGGCCCGCCCGTTGCCGCTCGACGGTGCGTTGCTCGATTCGATAGCCCGCATTGCCGACGCCGGAAATCCCTATGCCCGCAAAATCGTCGCGACGCATCGTGTCGAGCCGCTCGCCGAGTTGTGCCGGTCGAAACATCTGGCTGCTTGGGACGATTTGGTCGCCGTGCGGCTTTACGCACCGGAGTTGTTCGATTGTTATGCGTTGTCCGCTTCGGCCGTGCTTTGTGCACCGTCGGACACTGTGCCTTTGCCTGCGGCCGTCGCGGCCATTCTGCGCGGCCGACCCGATGCCGAGAGCCGCGTTTTCTGCGGTTTCCCGACCGATGCCGCGCTCTATGCCGCCGACGTCGCACCGATAGTGGCCGATGCGATTCGTCGGCACGGGGCCAGCGAGTGGCGGGCCGCTGTGCTGACCAACGAACTGCACGGCCATTTGGGCATTTACGCGACCGTCGGGGTGAAGATGGGCATTCGGGCCCGCGAGTATTTCGCAATCGGGGTCGACGACATGGAGGTAACGACTTTCGCCGGAAGCTGCCCGCCCGTGAGTTGCATGAACGACGGGTTGCAGGTCGGTACGGGCGGCACCGTCGGACACGGTTTGATTACCGTCGCGGCGGTCGACGCGCCGCGCCCCGAAGCGGTTTTCCGCTTCAAGGACAAAAGCATCCGCTTGAAACTGAAACCGGAGTACGCCGCCCGCATCCGTGATGACGTGCAGCGGGGCGTCGCACTGTACGGCTCCGACAGCGAGCCTTACTGGCAGTATATTCGGCGGTTGGCGTTGCGTTATTGGTCGGAGTTCGACCGGCACGAGTTGTTCGACCTAACGGTCGAGGAGCTGTCGGATTGGGCGGACGGTGCGCACCCGTCCGGCAACTGATGTTTATTGGGCGCAGTGGGCGGCGACCCAGTTGGTCAGCGCTACGAAATCGGCGACGGAGAGTTGTTCGGCCCGTTGCGTGAAAAACGGATGTTCTGCGCCGCCGAAATCGCCGAATGCCGTCCGCAGCGAGTTGCGCAGCATTTTGCGCCGTTGGCCGAACGACGCTTTCACCACCCGCACGAACAGTCGTTCGTCGCAGTCGAGCCGCTGCACCGCGTTGCGGCGCAGCCGGATGACCGCGCTTTTGACCTTCGGCGGCGGGTTGAAGACGGTTTCATTGACCGTAAAGAGGTATTCGATGTCGTACCACGCTTGCAGCAGCACCGACAGAATGCCGTACTCTTTCGAGCCGGGCGGTTCGGCCAGCCGCACGGCGACCTCTTTCTGAATCATGCCGACGCACTCCGGCACGAGGTCGCGATTTTCGAGTATCTTGAAAAATATCTGCGACGAGATGTTGTAGGGGAAATTGCCGATGATTCGCACGCCGTTCGGAAAACGGCTCTGCAAGTCCATTTTCAAAAAATCGCCCTCGATCAATCGCGGGGCGAATGCCGGGAAATGTTCGTGAAGATAGTCGACACTTTCCGTGTCGATTTCGGCTCCGTAAAGGGTCAAATCGTCGCGTTCGAGCAGAAATTGCGTCAGGACGCCCATGCCGCAGCCCACTTCGAGTGCATCGCACCGGTCGGCGGACGTGCCGCCGCCGAGTGCGTCGCAGATTTTGCGGGCGATGTTCCGGTCGACCAGAAAGTGCTGGCCCAGAGCCTTTTTCGCGCGGACTTCCGGCATGAAACTCCCCTCTGTCGTCTATTGCTCCGAATCTTCCGATTCGTTCTTTTCCATCGGACGGAACGCTGCCAGCGGTACGCTGTTCGCGTAGAACGTCAGTTGACCGTCATGGATGTCGTAGCGGTCGACGGCATCGAGCATTTCCAGAAAATCGGATTCGTATTGCATCTCGGGGCAGGCCATGCGCGTCGCGGCCATGTTGCCGAAATGCAGTTCGCCTGCTTCGGTCGCGGTGTATTTGCCGAAGAAACGGTTGCAGTTCGTTCGGCCGTAGACCATCGTGTCGGCGGCATCGAATTCGAGGGCGAATGCGTCCGGTTCGGCCGTAATCGCCTCGTCGGGAATGGCGGTCATCGAGACGAGTTTCCACGCGGTGCCGTCGAGCGACGCTTTTTCGGATACGCCGCAGGCGGCCAAGCTCAACAGC
>CAMWYI010000174.1 GCA_947178455.1 uncultured Alistipes sp.
AACAAGCCCTACGACATGACGGAGGTGATCCGCGCCATCGTCGACAACGGCGAGTTCCTCGAATCGGCCGCCGGCTATGCCCGCAACATCATCACCTGCTTCGCCCGCTTCAACGGCCAGTCGGTCGGCATCATCGCCAACCAGCCCAAGTTCATGGCCGGCGTCTTGGACATCAACGCCAGCCGCAAGGCCGCGCGCTTCGTGCGCTTCTGCGATGCGTTCAACATTCCGATCGTTACGCTCGTCGACGTCCCGGGCTTCCTGCCGGGTACGACGCAGGAGTACGGCGGCGTCATCACGCACGGCGCAAAACTGCTCTTCGCTTACTGCGAGGCTACGGTGCCGAAGATTACGGTTACTTTGCGCAAGGCTTACGGTGGCGCCTACATCGTTATGTCCTCCAAGCACATACGTGGCGACATCAACTACGCTTGGCCGTCGGCTGAAATCGCTGTCATGGGTGCCAGCGGAGCTGTCGAGGTATTGTACGGCAAGGAACTCAAAGACCTCGCCGACAAACCGGAAGAAAAAGCGGCATTCGTTGCAGAAAAGGTCAAGGAGTACAACGACAAGTTCTCCAATCCCTACAATGCGGCCCGCTACGGCTATATCGACGATGTAATCGAACCGCGCAACACGCGTTTCCGCATCATCCGTGCGTTGCAGTCGCTGGCTACCAAACGGTTGCAAAATCCGCCCAAAAAGCACTCGAACATTCCTTTGTAAATCGTTGAGACATGAAATTATTATCGGTAATGAACTGGGGATGGTCGGAAATGCTGTGGGTGGCACTCATCAGCATCTGTCTGGTCTTCATCGTTTTGCTGCTGTTGGTCTTCATCATGAAGTTCTTCGGTTACGTGTTCACGCATCGACAGGCTGCTGCCGCAGCGGCGACGGTCGCGCCCGTAGTTACGGGACAGCTTCACGAAGAAGAAATCGCCGCTATCATGACAGCGCTCAAACTCTTCAAGACGGAGATGCACGACAGCGAATCGGAGGTGCTGACCATCCAAAGCATCAAACGCGCCTACTCGCCGTGGAACTCGAAAATTCCCGGTTTGACGCAGGTGCCTGACAAAAAATAAGCATTAGTAAACGACATGAAAAATTACTCGCTGAAAATCAACGGACAAAATTACAACGTGCAAATCGACGACGTGAATGAAAATTCGACTTTGGCTCACGTAACCGTCAATGACACGCCCTACGAAGTGGAAATCGCCGGTGTCGAACGGGTCGCTGCAAACAAACCGCAAGTCGCCCCCGCACCGAAAGAGTCCGACAGTGCTAAAATCACGCCGGCAACGACGACCTCGTCGCCCCGCGTCGCAGCGGCTGCACCCGCATCGGGCAGCATTGTGAAATGCCCGCTGCCGGGTACGGTAGTGAGCATCAATGTAGCCGTAGGGGCTAAAGTTGCGCCCGGACAGAATCTCATGGTGCTCGAAGCCATGAAGATGGAGAACAATATCGACGCTGACCGTGCCGGTGTAGTCAAGCAGATTTTCGTACAGCAGGGCGCAACGGTAATGGAAGGTGACAATCTGCTCGTTATCGAATAGTTATGAGTACGTTGTTAGCCGCTTCCTCCGATTTCGTAGGGGAGAGCATCCAGAAATTCATCGAATCCACCGGTATCGTCGGATTCTTCGAGGCAATGGGGTGGCAGAGCGTCGTCATGATTTGCGTGGCGTTCTTCCTGCTCTATCTGGCTATTCGTCATAAGTTCGAGCCGCTGCTGTTGTTCACTATCGCATTCGGCATGTTGTTGACCAACCTGCCCGGAGCGAATCTCTATCACACCGAGCTGTTTGCCGGCGGTCACGTGCATTGGGATATATTTGTGAATCAAGCAGGTTTACTCGACTATCTCTACTTGGGCGTCAAGTTGGGCCTCTATCCTTGCCTTATCTTCGTAGGCGTAGGCGCCATGACCGACTTCGGCCCGCTGATTGCCAATCCGAAGAGTTTTCTGTTGGGAGCTGCCGCCCAAATCGGCATTTTCATCACGTTTCTCGGAGCTTTCGCACTGGGATTCACGCCCGAACAGGCAGGTTCTATCGGTATCATCGGTGGTGCCGACGGCCCGACGGCAATTTATCTGACGTCGAAACTCGCACCGGAGCTTCTCGGCCCGATTGCCGTAGCGGCCTATTCTTATATGGCATTGGTGCCCGTCATCCAGCCGCCTATCATGAAGCTGCTGACCACCAAGAAAGAACGTGCCATCAAGATGAAAACCTTGCGGCCGGTTTCCAAATTGGAGCGCATTCTTTTCCCGATTGTCATCGCCGTCATCATTTCGCTGTTGCTGCCGAGCGCCGCACCGCTTATCGGTTGCTTGATGCTGGGCAACTTAATGAAAGAGTGCGGGGTAGTCGACCGATTGAGCAAAACCGTACAGAATGAATTGATGAATATCGTCGTCATCTTCTTGGGATTGACGGTCGGCGCAACAGCTACGGCTGAAGCATTCCTCAATGGACGAACACTGGGTATTCTTGTCTTGGGTGTGCTGGCATTCGGTATCGGCACGGCAAGCGGGGTATTGCTGGCAAAAGTGATGAACCTGTTTGTCAAAGAAGACCACAAAATCAATCCGTTAATCGGCGCTGCGGGCGTATCGGCCGTTCCGATGGCTGCACGTGTGGCCCAAACGGTAGGGCAGAAAGAAAACCCGAGCAACTTCCTGCTGATGCACGCTATGGGCCCGAATGTGGCCGGTGTCGTCGGTTCGGCGGTAGCGGCCGGTATTCTGCTTTCGTTCCTCGGATAACCCGACGGATTCCGAAACCAATGAAAAGGCAGAGCGAAAAATCGTTCTGCCTTTTCGATTTAGAATCGGAGCTTTTTGTGTTTTTCGTGCTTTTTGTTTTTGTGTAAATGAAAAAATTTGTACCTTTGCGCACCCGCAAAGTGCGGGAAACGGATTATAACAAGTTAAATTAAACGTAAAACACTGTGGATTCATTAAGCTACAAGACTATCTCTGCCAACGCAGCGACCGTCACCAAAGAATGGGTGCTGATCGATGCCAACGGCGAGGTATTGGGACGTCTTGCCTCGCAAATCGCGAAGATTCTACGAGGTAAGAACAAGCCCTGCTACACCCCCCACGCAGATTGCGGCGACTACGTTGTCGTAATCAATGCCGAGAAGGTGAAGCTCACGGGCAAGAAGATGACCGACAAGGTCTACACACGACACACGGG
>CAMWYI010000175.1 GCA_947178455.1 uncultured Alistipes sp.
TCTTGGAGTTTGCCGCCGATCATCATCTTCATCATCATGTTCAGTTCGACGTGCAGCACCAGCCGCATGCGCGTGTCGGCTTCCGATACCGATTGCAGCTGAATCCAAAACGTGAAGTCGATCGGTACGCCGCCTTCGTCGCCGACGATTTTCACCTGTTTTCCCGCTATGCGCTCCTCCATGCACAGCTTTACTAAAAATCCTTTGGCTTTGAACGAGCAGCGGTCTTCGGTCGCCTGCCACTCCTCGACCTTGTCGGCCAGCGCGGGCGTCAGGTTGTCGAAACGGCTGATTGCGGCGTAAATCTGCTCTGCCGGACGCAGAATCTGTTGTTGTTTGGAGATGTATTCTTGCATGGGTCTTCTAAAATAATTATTATTCTATGTCGAAGGTGCGGGTCGTTTCGCTCTCTACCGCGATGCGCACCGTGACCACTTCGTCCGGCAGCAGCGGTTCGATTCGTTCGGGCCACTCCACCAAACAGAGGTCACCCGAATAGAAATACTCCTCGTAACCGAAATCGTAGGCTTCGCGGAGGTCTTCGATGCGGTAGAAATCGAAGTGATAGACCGTGCGGTCGTCCGTGCCCTTGTATTGGTTGACGATAGCGAACGTCGGGCTTGTCACCGTGTCCGTGCAGCCCAGTTGCGCGGCTATTTCGCGGATGAGGGTCGTCTTGCCCGCGCCCATTTCGCCGCGAAATACGACTACCGTGCGCTGTCCCGCCGCGGCGAGGACGGCTTCGGCGACTTGGGGCAGCTCCTCTTCGGAGGTGATGCGGATGGTTTGCGTCATGGCGTGTTACTGTTTGGGTTGCAGCACGATGAACGGCACGAGCATCTCCTCCATCGAGATGCCGCCGTGCTGGAACGTGTTGCGGTAGTAGCGGATGTGGCGGTTCGCGTCGTTGTTGTAGACCAGAAAATCGGTGTTGTAGGCGAAGATGTAGCTCGACGAGAGGTTGCCCGACGGCAGCTGGATGTCTTCGGGCCGCGTCACCTCGTAGACTTCGCGCGCGTTGTACGACAGGTTGCGCCCCGTCTTGTAGCGCAGATTGGCCGACGTTTCGCGGTCGCCCGTCACTTTCACCGGATTGTCCACGCGAATCGTGCCGTGGTCGGAGGTGATGACCACCGTGTGGCCGCGTTCGGCGAGCAGTTTCAGAATCGTGTAGAGGTCGGAGTGCTCGAACCACGAGCGCGTGAGCGAGCGGAACGCCGCTTCGTCTTCGGTCAGTTCGCGGATGATGTCGGTTTCGGTGCGGGCGTGCGACAGAATGTCCAAGAAGTTGTAGACGATGACCGAAAAATCGGCGTCGTACACCTTTTGGATGTTGTCCACCAGCCGGCGCCCCTGCTCCGGCCGCACTAATTTGTCAAACGAGAAACGCCACGATTTGCCGTTCTGTGCCATGAGCCGTTTCAGGAACTCCTCTTCGTATTGGTTTTTGCCGCCGTCTTCGTTGTCGTTGAGCCATTGGTCGGGCATCAGCCGGTCTATGGAGAGGGGCATCAGTCCGGCGAATACGGCATTGCGGGCGTATTGGGTCGCCGTCGGCAGAATGGCGCAGTAGAAATCGTCGGCCGTTACGTCGTAGTACCCGCGCAGGAGCGACGAAATCGCCCGCCACTGGTCGTAGCGGAAGTTGTCGATGAGCAGCAGCGTGGTTTTCGCACTCTCGTCCGCCACCGGAAATATCTTCGTCCGCATCAGCGTGTGCGACATCACGGGCGTGTCGTCCGACCGGCGGTTGATCCAGTCGTAGTAGTTGCGCCGCACGAATTTGCAGAACTCTTGATTGGCTTCGGTTTTCTGGTAGAGCAGCACCTCTTTGATGCTCCGGTCGGTCGAGGCGTCGAGCTCGGTTTCCCACGCGGTGAGTTTGCGGTAGAGCGAGCACCAATCTTGGAACGTCTCGGCCATTTGCAGCGACGCCGAGATGCGGCCGAACTCCGAACGATAGTCGGCCGTCGTCTGTTCGGTGACCAGCTGCTGCTGGTGGACGTTCTTTTTGATAGAGAGCAGCACCTGATTGGGGTTCACGGGCTTGATGAGGTAGTCGGCTATCTTCGACCCGACGGCCTTGTCCATGATGTTCTCCTCCTCGCTCTTGGTCACCATGATGACCGGCGTCGTCGGGCGCACCTCCTTGATTTTCGGCAGGGTTTCGAGTCCGGTCATGCCGGGCATCATTTCATCGAGGATGATGAGGTCGTAGGCGTTTTCCGACGCCATGTCGATAGCGTCGTAGCCGTTGTTGCACGTGTCGACCCCGTAGCCTTTCTGCTGCAGAAACAGCACGTGGGGTTTCAGTAATTCGACTTCGTCGTCGACCCAAAGAATTTTTACCATAGAGGGGATGCTATTTCCGGTTGCAAAGTTATCGCTTTTCCGGTCAAACGCAAAAATCGCCGATTTTATTGGATGCCGCGACGCTTTTTTGCCCGATATTTGCTATTCGTCTGTCGGTGTGCACGGTGCCGCCGAAAGAAAAATCGGAAAAAAGTTCGACGGATTGTTGGCGGAACCATAAATTAAATGTATATTTGCACCTCGAAGCGCGTAGTATCGAAACAATTAAAAATAATTCAGAATATGACTAAGGCTGACATCGTAAGCGAAATCGCCAAAGGCACCGGCATCGAAAAGGTACAGGTACAGGCTGTCGTCGAGGCGTTCATGGAGAGCATCAAGACCTCGATGACCAAGAAAAACAACGTATATCTGCGCGGCTTCGGCAGTTTCATCGTGAAGAAGCGCGCCAAGAAGGTGGCCCGCAACATCTCGAAGAATACGACCATCACCATTCCCGCACACGACATTCCCGCTTTCAAGCCCGCCAAGAGCTTCGCGGCGAAGGTGAAATAACGGATTATTATTCAACAAGAACCTCTTAAAAAATCAAAACTATGCCAAACGGAAAGAAGCATAAGCGTCACAAGATGGCTACCCACAAGCGCAAGAAACGTCTGCGCAAGAACCGTCACAAGAAGAAGTAGCGACGGGGTAGCACCTTCCGTGCTAACGTTATCGGTGAAGCTAAAGGGGCTGCGAGCTCTTTTAGCTTTACGTTTTTAATCGGATTCCGCCCCGCTGCGGGTGCCGGAATAAGCTGACTGTATGAACAAGGAGTTAATCGTAAACGTAAACCCGACTGAAATCGCCATCGCCCTGTGCGAAGACAAGGTGCTGGCCGAATTTTC
>CAMWYI010000176.1 GCA_947178455.1 uncultured Alistipes sp.
GTAAAGAAGATGTCGTGTTCTTCCGTCGGAAAATCGTCCGTCCATTCGTCGTCGATTTGCGGGTCGACGTTGGTCGCATGGAGTTTTCGGAAGAACCATTCTCCCGATATGTTTTCGACGGTTCGGGGGCGTTCGACATCCTGCAAGCAGGCGTACGGTTCAGAAAAGTAATCCGCTGCCGCAAGGACAATCAGCGCGGTCGCGAACAGACAAATCCGTAATTTCATCGGTCGAGGGTTGTCGTCCGGCCCCTGTACGACGGTTATTCGCAAAAAGAAAGCGTGGTGCCGCAGGCTTATTCGACGAATACAGGTCGTAGGATAACCTCGATGAATCAAATAAGCAGCAGTCCCCACGCCTATACCCCATATCGAGGTACGACGTGGAAAGATGCCAGCTTATTCTCTTCATCTTGAATTTCCTACGTTCGTATTCAGAGAACAAACTTACACTTTCCGTGTAGTCAGTATGTCAATGCACAAAAGTAGCGATATTCCGCAAATCTGCAAAATTTCGTATTTTTGTCCTTGAAAAACACCGCATCATGGCAGACAACGACTGGAAAGCCCGTTTGGGGATGGTCTACTCGACCGACCCCGACTACCGATTCACCACGCCCGAAGAACCCGAAGCCGAACTGCTCCCGCCCGCGCAGCAACAACTGCGCGTATGGCTCGACCGCAAACAGCGTGCGGGCAAGGTCGTAACCCTCGTGCGCGGATTCGTCGGGCCGGACGATGCGCTACAAGAACTGGCGCGGCTGCTGAAAACCCGCTGCGGCGTCGGCGGCACGGCCAAAGCGGGCGAAATCGTCATTCAGGGCGACCACCGCGACCGAGTGGTCGAAATCCTCACGAAAAACGGCTACGGCTGCAAAAAAGCGGGCGCATAAGGTGAAACGCCGGAACCATATTTTATTGATAGGGGTGTTGCTTCTGTCGGTCTGGCAGGGGCGGGCGCAATACTATTCGTGGGGCGCGGACGCTCCGGCGAAGTGGTCGAGCATCCGCACGCCCGACATTCGCGTGATTTTTCCCGACAGCGCGGCCTGTGCGGCCCGCCGGTCGCTCTACTATGCCGACTGCATCCGACCGGACATCGGCTACGGATTCGCTCGCGGGCCGATGCGCGTGCCGTTCGTGCTGCACGCCCGCAATTTCGAGGCCAACGGCGTGGTCATGTACATGCCCAAACGGGTCGAACTGCTCACCATTCCCGAAGCCGACAGCTATTCGATGCCGTGGCTCAAACAGCTCACGGCCCACGAATACCGCCACACGGTGCAGTTCAATAACCTGAATCGCGGCGTGTTCCGCGTGCTGCGTTATCTGGCGGGACAGCAAAGTGCGACGGTCGGCCTGCTCTGCATGCCCGGCTGGGCGATGGAGGGCGACGCGGTGATGGCCGAAACCGCGATGTCGTCGTTCGGACGCGCCCTGCAACCCTCGTTCACGCTCGGTTATCGGGCGATGCAGCGCGTCGGAACCGACCGCGCCGACAAGCGCTACCGCCGCAATACGGACAAATGGTTCTGCGGCTCCTACCGCGATTATGTTCCCGACCACTATCGGTTAGGGTATCAAATCAACGCCTATGCCGAGACCCGTTACGGCGAAAACGTCTGGAACAAGGTCGGCCGCTATGGCGCCCGCAATCCGTATGTGATTGCGACGACGCACGTCGGCTTGAAGAAGTACTACGGCACGACGGTCAACCGGCTGTTCCGCGAGACGTTCGACGCCCTGCAACGGCACTGGGATTCGCTGCCCGCGCGACCGAACAGCGCGCGGCCGCTTGTCGGGCTCTCCGACCGGAACTACACGACCTACCGCTGGCCGTTGCCGCTAGCCGACGGTAGGGTGTTGGCCGTCGAGGAGGATTACGACCGCACGTCGCGGTTCGTGGTACTCGACCCGCGTACGGGCCGCGAACGGGTCGTCGCCCGCACGGGATTGATTTCGTCGCGGCCGGTGCTGTGCGGCAATCGGGTGTGGTGGAGCGAATACCGCCGCTCGCTGCTGTTCGAGGAGCAGGTCGGTTCGCGGCTTTGCTACATGGATTTGGCCGACGGACGGCCCCGCACGTTGGGTAAATCCGACGGCGGCAAGAGGCCCGACAATGCGCTCTATCCCACCGCAATGGGCCAGCGGGGGCTGGCATGGGTCGAATATGCCGCCGCGACGGGCTATTCGGTCGTCCGGCAGGAGGGCCGCCGCCGCGAACGGATAACGGTTCCGGCAGACAAGGAGCTGCACGGCTTGGCGTGGGACGACCGCACGGCGGCACTCTACACGCTTGTTACCGACGACAGCGGCATGTGGCTCGGACGCTTCGAGACCGACGGCACGCTGCGGCCGCTGACCGAAGGAGCCTACATCACCCTGCGCGATTTGCGGGCTTATGCCGGAAACCTCTATTTCGGCTCTATCGCATCGGGGTACGACGAGGTGTACCGTTTCGATTTGGCGACCGGCCGCCAATACCGGCTCACGACCTCGACCTACGGCGCATTCGACGGCATGCCGACCGCCGACGGCGACAGCCTGCTGTTGACGACCTACGATAGGCACGGCTATGCGCTGGCCGTGCAGTCGGTCGATACCGCTGTGTTCGTCGCGCCCGCACGGCTGCCCGCGAACATCGTCAATCCGCCCCGCGAACGCTGGCCGGTCGTCAATCTCGACACGGTGCGGTTCGGTGCGGCCGATTCCGTCGCGCAGGCGGCGCGGCATCCGGCGCGACGTTACCGCAAAGCGCTCCATGCGCTCCATGTCCACAGCTGGCTGCCGGTGGCTTTCGACCCGTTCGAGGCGGTCGACGAACACGTCGTCGACGTCAATTTCGGCGCGACGGTGCTGTCGCAGAACCTGCTCTCGAATACCGAAGCCTTTGCGTTTTACGGCTGGAACCGCGACGAAGGTTCGCTCGTCAAGGCGGGCCTGCGTTACGACGGCTGGGGCGTGCGGCTCGCATTCGGCGCGTCGTATGGCGGCAACCGAATCGTCTACGGGCTGGCGACCAGCGACCCCGAAACCGGCCAACCTCTGCCGAAACCTGAAAAATACTATTCGTTCAACGTGTCGGCTTCGCTGCCGCTGCTCTTCCAGCGCGGCTACCACACGCGCAAACTGACCCTCTCGACCTCGTGGAACTACTCCAACGGCAAAGTCGCCGACCTCGGCGCAATCCGTCGCGATG
>CAMWYI010000177.1 GCA_947178455.1 uncultured Alistipes sp.
CAAGTAGGCATCGACAAGACGATGCTGGAACTCGACGGCACGAAAACCAAATCGAAACTCGGTGCCAACGCCATTTTGGGCGTATCGTTGGCTGTAGCTCGCTGCGCCGCCGACTACTTCGGCATGCCGCTTTACCGCTACATCGGCGGCACGAATGCCAAAGTGCTGCCCGTACCGATGATGAACATCATCAACGGCGGTTCGCACTCCGACGCTCCTATCGCGTTCCAAGAGTTCATGATTCGTCCGGTCGGTGCTCCGACGTTCAGCGAAGGTATCCGCATGGGCGCCGAAGTATTCCACAACCTGAAAAAGGTGCTCCACAAACGCGGCCTGTCGACGGCTGTCGGTGACGAGGGCGGTTTCGCTCCCGCGCTCAACGGCACGGAAGACGCTATCGAATCCATTATCGAGGCTATCAAAGCTGCCGGTTACGTTCCGGGCACGGACGTGAAAATCGGCATGGACTGCGCATCGTCGGAGTTCTACAAGGACGGCGTTTACGACTACACCATTTTCGAGGGTGCCAAAGGCGCGAAACGTTCGTCGAAAGAGCAGGTCGAATATCTGAAAGGCTTGGTCGAGAAATACCCCATCGACTCCATCGAGGACGGTATGTCGGAGAACGACTGGGACGGCTGGAAGATGCTGACCGACGCTATCGGAGACAAATGCCAGCTGGTCGGCGACGACTTGTTCGTAACCAACGTCGAGTTCCTGAAAAAAGGTATCGAATTGGGCTGCGGCAACTCGATTCTCATCAAAGTGAACCAAATCGGTTCGTTGACCGAGACGCTCGACGCTATCGAAATGGCTCACCGCGCAGGTTACACGACCGTGACGTCGCACCGTTCGGGCGAAACCGAAGATTCGACGATTGCCGACATCGCTGTGGCAACGAATTCGGGCCAAATCAAGACCGGTTCGATGTCGCGTTCCGACCGTATGGCCAAGTACAACCAGTTGCTCCGCATCGAGGAGGAACTCGGCTGCGAAGCTATCTACGGCTACAAGAAAGTCGTGCGCAAGTAACAGCACGACCGCACACAACGCAGAGGCGTGCCGAGCACGGATTTTCCGCTCGTCGCTTCCCGTTGAAATAGTTTCTTCATGAGAGCAGCCCCGAACCTTTAATGGTTCAGGGCTGCTTTTTACAATCGAACAGCAACAGCCCTGAAACCGGCGAAATGTTTTTGCATTTTCCGTGAATATGTCTACTTTTGTAACAACATATTGACTTACACGGAAAGTGTAGCTTGTTCTCGAATACGAATCTGGAAAATTCAAAGGGATGAGAATAGGCCGACATTTTGCTACGTCCTTATATCCTGCATTCTGCCGGATATACAGGCGTGGGTTGTTGCTTATTTTATCCCAAGGTTATTCCAGAACCCGTATTCTAAAATAAGTTTTCGGCACCACGCTTTCCGTTTTTAATCAAAATTAATTGTCGTGCAGGTGCCGAAACGACGACCTAAACTTATTTCTATTATGAAAAAGTTATTTTTCTTTGCGGCCGCTCTGTTTGCGGCAACCTCTTTCTCGGCTTGCTCCGACGACGATGACAACGAAGTCAACATCGAAGAAACACCCATTTACTATATTACACAAATCACGGAACATAACGACAACGGTAAAGTCCGTGTTTACAACATCGAATACGACGAGCTACATAGAATAACGAAATCGGAAGATTCTTATGGGACACACTCATTCGTGTACACCGACAACACCGTCACAGACGGAGAAGCCCAATATATACTGAATGATAAAGGATATGCAGTGGAACTTCCGTGGGGCTTCTGTACCTATGACAACGACGGTTACATCCTCCAAAACGACTACAAAAAAGGAGGCGTAATGACATTCACATGGGAAAACGGCGACATGGTCAAACAAGATATGGTATATGACGACGGTAGCAACAGTGTCGAATATTGGCACTATACGGATTACGTCGACAACCAAAATCTTTGGTTATATGGACTTTTCCTCAATCAGAACATTACAAGAGATTTCATATTCTTGGGTCGAAAGAGCAAGCATCTACTGAAATCGTTCGACCGTGTATATTCGGGTGACTTTTCCGGAAATTGCAAGAATACCACCTACGAATACGAATTCGATTCGCAAGGACGCCCTGTAAAAATCTATGAACAAATTACATATACCAGCGGAGCGATTCGAAATACCACCTACGAATTATCATACGAATAAACTCATTGCATCTATCGAAGAAGTGCGAAAGGAAAATCCCTCTCGCACTTCTTCATTTCGGTCCAAACCTTACTCCCACTCGATAGTGGCAGGCGGTTTCGACGAGATGTCGTACACGACGCGGTTGACCCCGCGCACCTTGTTGATAATCGCATTGGAGACATCGGCCAAAAATTCGTAAGGCAAGTGCACCCAATCGGCCGTCATGCCGTCGGTCGAAGTCACGGCGCGCAAAGCGACGCAACTTTCGTACGTCCGCTCGTCGCCCATCACGCCGACGCTCTGCACGGGCAACAGAATCGCACCGGCCTGCCAGACCTTGTCGTATAATCCGGCCTCGCGCAACGAGTCGATATAGATTTTGTCCACTTTTTGCAGAATATCGACCTTTTCGGGCGTAATTTCGCCCAAAATCCGAATCGCAAGACCCGGTCCCGGAAACGGATGCCGACCGATCAACCGGTCGGAAATACCGAGCGAACGACCGACACGCCGCACTTCGTCCTTGAAAAGCAAGCGCAGCGGCTCGACGATTTTCAGGTGCATTTTTTCGGGCAGACCGCCCACATTGTGGTGCGATTTGATGGTTGCCGACGGACCGTTCACCGAACTCGATTCGATGACATCGGGATAAATCGTTCCCTGTCCCAGCCAGCGCACCCCCTCGATGCGTTGCGCCTCCTCGTTGAAAACTTCGACGAAATCGCGGCCGATGATTTTGCGTTTCCTTTCAGGGTCGGTCACGCCCGCCAAATCACCCAAGAACTTGGCTCCCGCTTTCACACCTTTGACATTCAGTCCCATATCTTCATACGACGCGAGCACCTCCTCGAACTCGTCTTTGCGAAGCAATCCCGAATCGACGAAAATACAATAAAGATTTCGGCCGATAGCCTTGTGCATCAGCACATCCGAACCCGACGAGTCGACACCGCCCGAAAAACCGAGCAAGACTT
>CAMWYI010000178.1 GCA_947178455.1 uncultured Alistipes sp.
CGCGTCGAACTCGAATCGCGCGCCGTCGGCGTCGACTTGCAGCGGCACGGCGTGCGTCGTCCGCAGCTCTTTGGCCCCTTCGAGCAGGTAGGCCAGTTTTCCTAATTTGTGTTTGCGTTCGTCGGGCGTGCGCTGCGACGTGGTGGTAAAAAGCCCGAAGCTGAAAATGTTGATGAAGTGCAATCCGTTGGCGCATCCGCAGTCTACGCGCATTTCGTCGCCCGTCGCGATTTGGCGGGCCGCCTCGACGGGGTCGTGCGCCATACCGAGCGCACCGGCGAAGTCGTTGGCCGTACCTGCGGGAATGATGCCCAACGGAATGTCCAACCCTTTGGCGCGCATGGCGTTGACCGTGAAATTGACCGTGCCGTCGCCGCCGGCGACGACCATTAATTCAACATCTTCCTGCCCCTCGAACGGATTTTTATTAAATTGGATAGGAATTAACTCTAACTCGTAGTCGTATTGAGCGAAGACAGCTTGAATCGCCTCCACGCGTTCGGCGATGCGTCCCCGACCGGACTGCTTATTATATAGGAATGCGGCTTTTTTCATAAGTATCGTATTTAATAAATAAATTGTTTCATTCGGGGGGAAATATATTCCTCGAAACCGCCGTCGGCACCGGCCAGAATGAAGTAGACTTTCAGCTGGGGCATCCGCTGCACGGCGGCCAGCGCGTCGTCGGCTCCCATGGCCAAGAACATCGTGCCGAGCGCATCGGCTTCGGCGCAAGTCGGAGCGGCGACCGTGACGGACAATAACCGCGACACCGCGCTGCGACCCGTGCGGGGGTCGATCGTGTGGGCCACCTTGTTGCCCGCGTCGTCGAGGTAGAAACGGCGGTAATTGCCCGAAGTGGCCAGCCCGCCTTCGGTCATCCGCAGGCGGCGTTGGAGGTACTCGCCGTTGGTCATGTTGCCGTCGAACGGCGTTTCGATGCCGATGCGCCACGTTTCGCCGCGCGGGTTGACGCCCCGACACCGCAGCTCGCCGCCGATGTCGACGATGTAGTTGCGGGCCCCCAGCTCCTCGACCAGCGCGGCCAACAGGTCGACCGTGTACCCTTTGGCGATAGAGTTGAAATCGAGCTGCACGCGCGGGTCGCTCTTTACGAGCCGGTCGCCCTCGATGCGCACCTTATCGTGTCCGACGAACGCCAGCAGCGAATCGAGGTTGGGTACGGCGGCACGCTCGCGTCCGGCGAACCCCCACGCTTCGGTCAGCGGTTTGACGGTCACGTCGTAACGCCCCCCGCTCAAAGCGCCGATGCTGTCGGCCAACCGCAGGTTGTAGGCGATGTGGCGGTCGATGCGGTCGGTTTCGTTGCGGTTGAGGCGGCTCAACAGCGACGTCGAATCGAAAATCGACATCGACGCTTTGGCTTCGGCGTCGAGTTGCAGGATGCGTCGGCGCAACTCCTGCGGCGCGATGCCCTGCACGTCGGCCACGACGTGGAGCGTCGTCCCGAGCATCGTGCCGTCGACCGTCGTGTAATCAGCTTTTCGGCGGCATCCGCCCGCCGCGACGAGCGCGCACAAGCACACTGCTTTTATTAATGAGTGGTATCGCATAGCTGGGATATAATACGAGGCAAATTTAGGATTTTTTTTCGCAACGACCGCGACGGCGAAAATGAAAAATTGTGCATTTTGAATTGCGGATTCTGAATTATTTTGTACCTTTGCCGGACGCGCTGGCGTGATTCACGGTAAGGGGAATGCGTCGTAGCGTGGAACTTTTATTAAACTTTAATAAAACAATGGCTTATTTAACAGCAGAGAAAAAGCAGGAGCTTTTCGGTCAGTACGGCAAGTCTAACACCGACACGGGTTCGCCCGAAAGTCAGATCGCGTTGTTTTCGTACCGTATCAGCCACCTTACTGAACACCTCAAAAACAACCGGCACGACTTCGGTACGCAGCGCGCGCTGCTGCGTCTGGTCGGCAAGCGCCGTCAGTTGTTGGAGTACCTCAAAGAGGTCGACATCGAACGCTATCGTGCGATTGTGAAGATGCTCAACCTCCGCAAGTAGTCCGCGAGGAGAAGATGAGGGCAATTCCCGCAAGGGGAGTTGCCTTCATTTCGTTGAACGCACGGCGGATTCCCGATCGGCAGTAGTCATGCCGCAGAATCCGTCGGCGTCGCATGTTTCGGAAAACACACAATAGGTTAAAATAAAGACATGGAAGAAAAGAAGCTGTACAATGCAGTCCGCAAGGTCATCACGCTGGGCGACGGTCGCCAGATCGAGATCGAAACGGGCAAACTGGCCAAACAGGCCGACGGCTCGGTCGTCGTCAAGATGGGCGACACGATGCTGCTCGGTACCGTGGTGGCCGCCAAAGATGCCAAACCCGACACCGACTTCATGCCCCTGCAAGTCGAGTACAAGGAAAAATACGCCGCCGCAGGACGCTATCCGGGCGGTTTCATGAAACGCGAGGGCAAGGCCAACGACGCGGAAATCCTCACGGCTCGTTTGATCGACCGTGCGCTGCGTCCGCTGTTCCCCTCGGACTATCACGCCGAAGTGTACGTGACGGTCAACTTGATTTCGGCCGACAAGGACATTCAGCCCGATGCACTGGCCGGTCTGGCCGCTTCGGCCGCTTTGGCCGTGTCGGACATTCCGTTCGGCGGCCCGATTTCGGAGGTGCGCGTCGTGCGCAAGAACGGCCAGTATGCTATCAATCCGGGATTCTCGGAGATGGCCGAGTGCGATTTGGACATCATGGTCGGCGGTACGATCGACAATATCCTGATGGTCGAGGGCGAAATGAAAGAGGTTTCCGAAGAGGTGATGCTCGGCGCTATCAAATTCGCACACGAAGAGATTAAGAAACATTGCGCCGTGCAGATCGAGTTGTCGAAAGAGCTGGGCAAGGACGTGAAACGCACCTACTGCCACGAAGTCAACGACGAAGAACTGCGTCAGACGATTATCAAGGAGCTCTACGACAAGGCTTACGCAATCGCCACGAGCGGCACGATGAAGCACGAGCGCAGCGAGATGTTCGATGCGCTGGAAGCCGAGTTCGCATCGCGCTACACCGAAGAGGAGCTGGCCGAAAAGGG
>CAMWYI010000179.1 GCA_947178455.1 uncultured Alistipes sp.
AATTCCTGGGGAAACGCGGCAACCTGCGCCGCCATTGCGGTGTTCAGCCGAGCCGCTAACTCCCGACCGCTTACACTCGTGGCCCTCGTCAATCTACTTTTTAGTTTCGTCGAGGGCCTGCCAGCCGATGTCGGTGCGGTGGAACAGGTTGTCGCAATCGATACGCGCGACATTGCGCAAAGCAGCGGCATGCGCCTCGCCAAGCGTGGCACCCCGTCCCAAGACGAACAACACGCGCCCGCCGTTGGTCAGCACGCGGCCCTCGTCGCTGCGGGTGCCCATGTGGTAAACCGTATCGTCCACCGCATCCAATCCTTTGATTTCGACCCCTTTCGCGTAATCGCCCGGATAACCTTTCGATGCCAGCACGATGCCGAGCGTCGCGAAATCGTGCCACTGCAAGGCGACCTCGCCGCCGTCGGCTACGGCACAAAAAACATCCGCAATATCGGACGCGAGGCGAGGCAAAACCACTTCGGTCTCGGGGTCGCCGAAGCGCGCGTTGAACTCGATGACCTTGATGCCCTGCGGCGTTTTCATCAACCCGCCGTAAAGCACGCCCGTGAAAGGGCACCCTTCGGACACGAGTGCAGCGGCGACGGGCCGCATGATGCGTTCCAGCGCATAACGCTCGTCGTCGAGCGTAATAAACGGCACGGGCGAATAAGCCCCCATGCCGCCCGTATTGGGCCCTCGGTCGCCGTCGAACGCCCGTTTGTGGTCTTGCGCCGAGACCATCGGCCACACGTTCTCGCCCGACACGAAGCACATGAACGAAAATTCGGGCCCCGTCAAGCACTCCTCGATGACCACGCGCCCTGCGCCGAACCGGTCGTCCAACAACATATCACGCAAGGCAGCGTCGGCTTCGTCCATCGTCCGAGCGACGACGACCCCCTTGCCGGCAGCCAATCCGTCGTATTTCAAGACGATAGGCACCCCCTGCTGCTCGACGTAAGCACGGGCCTGCCCGTAATCGTCGAACGTCCGATAGGCAGCCGTCGGGACGCCGTGCCGCGACATCAGCTCTTTGGCGAACTCTTTGGACGATTCGATGCGGGCGGCGGCTTTCGTGGGGCCGAAAATCCGCAATCCGGCCGCGCGGAACGCATCGACGATGCCGACGGCCAAAGCCGCTTCGGGCCCGACGACGGTCAACCCGATTCGCCGCTCGGCGGCGAAGTCGCGCAACCGCTCGACGTCGGTTTCGCGAATGGCGACGCACTCGGCCTGCCGCGCGATACCGGCATTGCCGGGTGCGCAATAGATTTTTTCGACCCGCGCCGACCGCGACAAGGCGTCGACAATGGCGTGCTCGCGGCCGCCGGAACCGATAACCAAAACTTTCATATTCTCAACGGGTCAATGTTTGAAGTGACGTTCGCCCGTGAAGAGCATCGCGATGCCGAGTTCGTTTGCCTTGCGAATCGAATCCTCATCGCGCACCGAACCGCCCGGCTGAACGATAGCCGCGACACCGAACTCACCGGCCAACGTCACGCAATCGTCGAACGGGAAAAATCCGTCGGACGCAAGCACCAATCCCTCGTTATGACAAGCCATGTGCGCCATGCGAAGCGCGATTTCGGCCGACCCGATGCGGTTCATCTGACCGGCCCCGACGCCCACCGTCTTCCCGTTCTTCGCAACGACGATTGCATTGGATTTCACGTGCTTGACGATGCGCCAAGCGAAATCCAAATCGGTCATCTGCGCTTCGGCGGGCCGTTTTTCGGTCACGCACATGTCGCTCGTCACAGCGCAAGTCGAAGTATCCAACTCCTGCACCAGCAAACCGCCGTTGACGCTGACATACTGCCGCACGTCGCCCGCCGCCGCGTCCATCGGAACCTCCAACAACCGCAGATTTTTCTTCGTGCAAAGCACTTCCAGCGCGTCGTCGTCGAATTTCGGCGCCATGATGATTTCCAAGAAAATCGGTTTCATCAACTCGGCCGCTTCGCGCGTCACGGTGCGGTTGGTCGCGACGATGCCGCCGAAAATCGACACCTTGTCCGCCTCGTAAGACTTCGTCCATGCCTCGACGACATCCTTGCCTACGGCGGCACCGCAGGGATTCATGTGTTTCAATCCGACGCAGAACGGTTCGCGGAACTCGCGCACGATGCACAGCGCAGCGTTGGCATCCTGAATGTTGTTATACGAAAGCTCCTTGCCGTTCAACTGCCGAGCGAATGCCAGCGAATAAGGCACGGGCTGCTGTTCGCGGTAGAATTTGGCCGACTGATGCGGATTCTCGCCGTATCGGAGCGGCTGCGCGAGGGTGTACTCCAAGAAAAGTTTTTCTTCCAGACCGGCCTGTGCCCGCATGTAAGTGGCAATCATCGCGTCGTACTGGGCCGTGTGCGTATAGGCTTTGGCCGAGAGTTGCAGGCGGGTCTCCCGGCGGGTCGACCCCTCGCTGCGGATTTCGTCAAGTATGCGGGTGTAATCCGCAGGGTCGCATACCACCGTCACGTCGGCCCAATTCTTGGCTGCCGAACGCAACATCGACGGCCCGCCGATGTCGATGTTCTCGACCGCCTCCTCCATCGTCGCACCGGCTTTGGCAATCGTCTGCCGAAACGGGTAAAGGTTCACACACACCATGTCGATGTACTCGATGCCGTTGTCGCGCAACGCCTGCACGTGCTCCGGCACGTCGCGCCGAGCCAACAGACCGCCGTGCACGTTGGGGTGCAGGGTCTTGACCCGTCCGTCGCAAATTTCGGGAAATCCCGTCACGTCGCTGATATTCAACACCTCGACGCCGCTTTCGCGCAACAATTTCATGGTGCCGCCGGTGGCGATGATTTCCCACCCCGCCTGCCGCAGGCCGCGAGCGAACTCCACGACGCCCGTCTTATCGCTTACGCTGATTAATGCTCTCATATAGGTAACTCTATTTATTCGTTCGAACAGATAACGACGCCCGGCCGGTCGGTAATCCGGCCGATGACCGAAGCCCGTTCGCCGGCGGCGGTCAACAGGTCGATAGCCTGCTGCGCCTCGGCCGCATCCAATGCGATGACCATGCCGATGCCCATGTTGAAGATGTTGAACATCTCGCGGTGCGGC
>CAMWYI010000180.1 GCA_947178455.1 uncultured Alistipes sp.
GTCCATGAGGGTCGAGGATTCGCTCAGCACGATCTCGTAGGACGTCTTCGACGCCACAAGATCGACATACGCATCCTCGTAGCCGACATACGAAACGACGAGTCGTTTGGCATTCGCAGGAACGTTGATCGTGAAATCGCCGTCGATGCCGGTCGACACGCCGATGGACGTGCCGTCCACCACCACCGTGGCGGCGAGCACCGGCCCCAGCGAATCTTTGACGACGCCCGAAATCTGTCGGGACGAGGTTTGCGCGAAACCTCCCTGCGTCAAAGCGACAACTGCCAGAACGAGCATCGCACGACGCAACACGGTTCTGGTGAACGAGTAAATGTTCTCTGTCATAGTTTAAGGTTTTATAATTAGGTTAAGTTGCATTTTGAGCAAAACAAAATTACCAGTCCGGCACCATTCGGACTGGTAATTTTTATCATTTATCATGGACTTTTTGACAGATTGCCGCGAAGACGGCCGAAAAATCCGCCCCGCACCGCAACCGAAAAACGAGCGGGCGGCACAACCGAAGATTCGTGCCGCCCGCAAGCTCTCGACCGTCGTCGGGGTCTATTCGCGCAACCGCCCTTTCGCGCGGTCGTACTCAATCGAGGCCCAAACGAAAGGCCCG
This sequence comes from uncultured Alistipes sp., assembly GCA_947178455.1. Lineage (GTDB taxonomy): Bacteria > Bacteroidota > Bacteroidia > Bacteroidales > Rikenellaceae > Alistipes. The sequence continues at coordinate 626 of CAMWYI010000180.1, forward strand.
ACACCTTTGCAGTCGTTCTCGATGATAGGCTCCGAAATATAGTACTCGAATTTGCCGCTGCGCATATCCTTGCCGCCCAGACCGGCTACGGCACAACAATTCGTGATGGAAATCGTACCGTCGGCATTCTCTTTCACGAAATGCTCCACGAATTTTTCATAAAGCCGCTGCGCCTCCTCGCCGAGTTCAGCGGGCAAGTATCCCAGCCGGACACCCTTCAACATGGCATAAACGAACATAATCGAACCGGTCGACTCCAAATAATTGCCCTCGCGTCCCGGCTGGTCGAGCACCTGATACCACATGCCCGTCGCAGGGTCGGCAAAAGCAGGCAGCACCCCGTAGATATGATTCAAAATATCGACCATCGGCTGCGTCGTCTCGTCGACGCCGAGATATTGCAACGTCTCGACAATCGCCATCGTGTACCACCCCAGCGCACGACCCCACGCATGTTCGGACTGTCCGGTAGTCTTGTCGCACCAGAACATCTCGCGCGAGACGTCGCAGGCATGACGGTAAAGTTCCGTCTCGGGGTCGTAGGTATGGTCGGCAACGGTGGTGAACTGCTGCACGATGTCATACTTCAGGTTCTCGAACAACTCGCTTTCGCCCATTTTGCGCACGGCATATTCGGCATAGAAAGGCTCGGCCATATAAAGGCCGTCGAGCCACATCTGGTGCGGATAGGCTTTCTTGTGCCAAAAACCGCCGTCGTCGTTGCGCGGATGCTCTTGCAACTGCACGAACAGCGTATCGAGCACCGCGCTGTAACGCGCCTCGCCCGTCCGTTCGGCAATCGCGAAGAGCGGACGTCCCGGGCAGATGTGGTCGAGGTTGAAATTGCTCATTTTGTAGGTAATGACCGTATTGTCGGGCCGCACGATGGTGTCGTAATAGCGCAATGCGTAGTCGTAAAAATCGGGACGGTCGTAGGCTTCGGCCGCATCCATCATGGCCAACAGTTCGAGGCCCGTCGTGTAGTTCCATTTCACTTTGCCCGCCGGAATGCCGTCGAGGTTCGCCGCCGAAGGGTTGCGGACGATTTCGCTCTCGACCATGCGAACAGCGAGCGGTTCGCCCGCATCGTAAAGCGGACGGTCGGCGCACGATACGCCGAAGAATGCGGCGCATGCCAATGCGAAAAACAGGGTTCGTTTCATAATCGTTTGGTTTTATTGTTTTTGTTTCAGGTCATGGGTTTTGAGGTATTCCGCCGGAGACATGTGGCAGATTTCGCGGAAGCACCGGCTGAAATAACCCGGATCGGAGAATCCCACTTTGTAGGCCACCTCCGACACCGAGAACTGGCCGGTGCGCAACAACAGCTGCGCTCTGGTAATGCGGAACTCCTTGATCAATTCGATAGGCGATTTGCCGGTCAGACTTTTGAGTTTGTTGTACATCGTCGTGCGGCCCAATCCGAGGTGTCCGGCCAGCTGGTCGATTGTCAAATCGGAGTTTTCGATGTGTTCGCTCAACCACGTCATCACCTCCTTCATGAACTCCTCGTCGCGGTCCGTCACGACCATACCGTCCACCGACAACTCCTCGACTTTGTTGCGGGCCGATTGCGTCGAATACTTCTCGAAAAGCATCCGCCGCTGATTCAGCAGGTTGTCGATGCGGGCCAGCAACAGCTCGATGCTGAACGGTTTGGTAATATACCCGTCGGCGCCGTACTCCATCGCTTTCACGCGGTCGTCGGGCGAATGGCGCGCCGTCAGCATGATGACAGGAATATGGCTGATTGCGAAATCATGACGCACCTTGTCGATCAGTTCGATGCCGTCCATGCGGGGCATCATCAGGTCGGTCACCACGATGTCGGGCATCTCGGCGTGTATCTTCGCCAGCGCATCCACACCGTCGTCGGCTTCGATGACTCGATAGGTTTCGATGAGGCTGTTGTAAATGAAAATCCGCAATTCGCGGTTATCCTCGACCAGCAGAATTTTCCGGGCATCCGACGGCGGCTGGACATCCGTGCGGTGTTGGCTGCCCATCGAGGTGTAATCGCTGACCATGTAATCCGTCGACCCGTTCGCGTCCGCGAAGTCGATTTGCTCCATACCGAAATGGGCATTTCCCAATTTGAGCTTTACGGTAAAGGCGGCGCCGTGTCCGGGACGGCTCTCCACCGAAATTTCGCCGTGATGCAGCTCCACGATGTCGCGGCAGAGCGAAAGACCGATGCCCGACCCCTTCATTTCGGGGTCGACGGCATGGAATGCTTGGGCGAAACGCTCGAAAATATGTTCCTGTTTCTCTTTCGGAATGCCGATACCCGTATCGCGGACGACGATTTTGGCGCAGCCCTCCTCCTCGTGGAGCGACAGAATCACCTCGATTCTGCCCCTTTCGGGAGTGAATTTCAAGGCATTGGACAACAGATTGTACACCACACTCTCTATTCGCTCGACATCCACCCACACCAGAATCGAAC
>CAMWYI010000181.1 GCA_947178455.1 uncultured Alistipes sp.
CGCCCGTATGGCGCGGCCACATCCGGTTGTCGGTGTCGCCGCCGAACTGACCGATAGACGACGGGGGCGTTCCGACGAGCCGGATGTCGGTGAAGACCTCGTAAACGAAAGCGAAGTACTGGTTGCCCTCGAAGAACGGCAGCACGGCGACCTCCATGCCGGGATACTCCTCGCGGAGCCGCTCGGTCAGCGCCTTGCTGTTCGCTTCGACCGCCTTGTCGTACTCCTCCTGTCCGGCGATGGACGGCACGTTGCCCAGAATGTCGGCCGTAGCGTCGGCTATTTTACGCACGAAACGCACTTTAAGACCGGGCACGGGCAACTCTTCGGCGTTGGACATGGCCCAAAAACCGTTTTTCAGGTAGTCGTGCTCGACCGACGACAACTGCTGAATCGAACCGTAACCGCAATGGTGGTTGGTGAAGAGCAACCCTTCGGGCGAAACGATTTCGCCGGTACACCCGCCGCCGAAAATGACCACCGCGTCTTTGAGCGACGAACGGTCGAGGCTGTAAATCTCGTCGGCCGAGAGTTTGCATCCGCGCTGTTTCATCTGCCGGATGTTCATTTTTTGGAGATAGGGCAGCAGCCACATCCCCTCGTCGGCGCGGGCGGAGACCAAAGCCGCCGCCGCAACCAAACACAACACAAATTTTTTCATTCTTTTATTAAGTTTTGTTTTACAGATTCCGAAAACTGTTTTAGAAAAATTTTCTCGCTCATCTTTTCGTCGTGCCGGGCAGGGGCCCGATTTGGATTTTTTTGCGGAATTTCGCAAATGTTCATTATGTTAAATTAAAAAACGGCACAGCCTATTTCAGACCGGTTTCGACGGAGTGCTGTTTTTGTACTGCGTGGGCGAAAGGCCCGTGATGCGCTTGAAATAACTCCCGAAAAACGACTGGTTGGCGAAATTGAGCGAATAAGCGATTTCCTGAATGCTCATGTGCGAATGTTTCAACAGCGTTTTGGCTTCGAGAATCACGTAACGGTCGACCCAATCCGACACCGACGACCCGCTCACCCGCTTGATGACCGTCGTCAGGTATTTGGGCGTGATGCAAAGCTGCTGCGCGTAGAACGACACGCAACGCTCCTTGCGGTAGTGTTCGCCCAACAGCTCGGTGAAGCGGCGGAAGTAGGCTTCGCCGCGATTGCGGGGCTTCGATTCGTCGGGACGGGCCGACGACACGGATTGCAGGATGTCGCATATCTTGTAAATCATCGAGGTCAGCAAACCGCGCACCACCTCGCGCGAATAAAGCTGCTCGGGGGCGTGCACCTCCTGCTCGATGAGCGAAATGAACGACTGCATGATGCGGCTTTTGGCCTCGTCGAGTTGCAGGGCGGGATTCGCGCCCCGTTCCAGCAGCACGGGCATCATGTCGTGCAGGTCGAACGGGGTGTTGCGCACGAAATCGGTCGAAACGACTGCGACGTGGGCACGGAACCCTGCGCTCGAAGCGATTTGCAGAATCGTGTTCGGCGCGAAGCAGAACAGCGTATTCTTGCGCAGGCGGCACTCCTGCAAATTGCACGAAACCGTCGCCGTGCCTTCGGTGCCGATGCCGATGATGAGGGCGTCGATGCGGCACGGGAAGTGAAAGGCCTGCAAATCGGCATCGGTTTCGGCCACCATGCACTCGCTTTGCAGTCCGTGCAGTTCGTCGCCTTTGGTCACGAGGGCCAGTTCGTTGAGCGTGAAGTGGCTGATGGGGGCTTTCCTCTCTTTTTTCTTCATGTTTCCGAGCGGTTGATTCGGACAAATATAGCAATTTTCGGCCGAAAACACACGAAAAAGCCGCAAAACAAGCAAAACAGAACAACCGACCGACAATCGGCCCGACCGGGTTCGGTATCGTTTTTGGACGTTCGACCGCTTTTGCGTACCTTTATTGCACCAATGGAACGACAACTTGCAAACGCGACCGACAGCCGTCGGCTACATGCCATTTACCGCATCACGTGGGTGGGATTCGCGGTCAACCTCGTGTTGGCGGCGGGAAAACTCGCGGCCGGCGTCGCAGGACGCAGCGGCGCGATGATTGCCGACAGCGTGCACTCGTTTTCCGACCTGATTACGGATGTCGTTGTCCTCGTCTTCGCCAAACTATCGGCCAAACCCAAAGACGCGACCCACGACTTCGGGCACGGCAAATACGAAACCCTCGCGACGGTCATCATCAGTCTGTTCTTGGCATTCGTGGGCATCGGAATCCTGCGCGACAGCGTGCGCGCTATCGTATGGGCCATACGGGGCGACCTGCTGCCGCAGCCGGGCATGATTGCGTTGATTGCCGCCGTCGTCTCTATCATCGTCAAGGAGTTGCTCTACCAATACACCATGCGGGCGGGGCGTCGTTGGGACAGCCCCAGCGTCATGGCCAACGCATGGCATCACCGGAGCGATGCACTTTCGTCTATCGGCACGCTCATCGGCATCGCATGCGCCCTCTTTCTGGGCGAGAAATGGCGCGTCGCCGACCCGATTGCCGCACTGGTCGTGTCGATATTCATTCTCAAAATCGCCTACAACCTGATTCGCTCGGGGTTGTGCGAGCTGCTCGAACAGTCGTTGCCCGAAGAAGTCGAGCGCGAAATCCTCGACATCGTGCAATGTTCGCCCGAAGTGCGCGAGCCCCACAACCTACGCACACGGCGTATCGGTGCTGCAATCGCGATAGACTTGCATATCCGTATGGACGGAGCGATGGACGTGCAGCATTCGCACGCCCTCACCGAAGAAATCGAACGGCGCCTGCGCGAACGGTTCGGGGCGGATACCATTATCTCCATTCACGTCGAGCCGCTGAAATAGCCCTCGATACACGCACCGAACAGGCCCACCTCGATGCTATTCGGTCAACATCGTCCCAGAGAGCCGAATCATTCGGTCAAGCATTTTCTTTCCTAACCGCACCGCATTCGTATATCCACCATGGGCTGCCACAAAGAGTCCAATCCGTTCGGGGCACACCGTCCCACTCGCCCGCAAACATCTCCAAAACAAAAAAAGGTCAGACCGTTATGATCTGACCTTGAAGAGGCGGCTACCTACTCTCCC
>CAMWYI010000182.1 GCA_947178455.1 uncultured Alistipes sp.
TATCGCACGCTGGCGGCGGTCGATTTGGTCATCAGCGTCATCGACGGAGCCAAAGGCGTCGAGGCGCAGACTCGCAAGCTGATGGATGTCTGCCGGATGCGTTCGACGCCGGTCATTGTCTTCATCAACAAGTTAGACCGCCCGTCGAAAGAGCCGTTCGACCTGCTGGACGAGGTCGAGAAGGAGTTGCACATCGGGGTGCGGCCGCTGGCGTTCCCGATTTCCAACGGCCCCGATTTCAAGGGGGTCTATAACCTTTACGAAAAGAATCTGTCGCTCTTCACCTCCGACGAACGGCTGACGGCCGATGCTTCGACCGTCGAAATCGACGACCTCGCGTCGGACGAACTCGACAAACGCATCGGCGCAAAGTTCGCCGACCAATTGCGGGCCGACGTCGAGTTGGTCGAGGGCGTTTACAATCCGTTCGACCGCGAGGCCTACCTGCGAGGCGAGGTCGCGCCGGTGTTCTTCGGGTCGGCGGTCAACAATTTCGGCGTGCGCGAGTTGCTCGAATGCTTCGTCCGCATCGCCCCGTCGCCGCGTCCGGCTCCGACCGAAACGCGCACCGTAGAGCCTTCGGAGCCCAAGATGACGGGCTTCGTCTTCAAAATCCATGCGAACATGGATCCCAACCACCGCGACCGCATCGCCTTTCTGAAAATCTGTTCGGGCGTTTTCGAGCGGAACACCAACTACCTGCACGTGCGGAGCGGTAAACAGATGAAATTCTCGTCGCCCACAGCGTTCATGGCCGAGAAAAAGTCGATTATCGACACCGCCTACCCGGGCGACATCGTGGGTCTGCACGACACGGGCAATTTCAAAATCGGCGACACATTTACTGAGGGCGAAAAACTCCGGTTCACGGGCATTCCGTCGTTCTCGCCGGAGCAGTTCCGTTACATCGAGAACGCCGACCCCATGAAATTCAAGCAGTTGGCCAAAGGCATCGACCAGTTGATGGACGAAGGCGTCGCGCAGTTGTTCACTTCGTCGCTCAACGGACGCAAAATCATCGGCACGGTCGGGGCGTTGCAGTTCGAGGTCATCCAGTACCGGTTGGAGCACGAATACAATGCGGCGTGCCGCTGGGAGCCGATTTCTATCTATAAAGCCTGTTGGATCGAGAGCGACAACGCCGAGCAGTTGGCCGATTTCAAACGCCGCAAACACACCAACATGGCAGTCGACAAACACGGTCGCGACGTTTTCTTGGCCGATACGAGTTATGCGCTCGCTTTGGCACAGGACAACTTCAAGGAGATTCGGTTCCACTTCACCTCGGAGTTTTAGGCCGCATTTCAACCACTTACAGGTTCGATTTAGGAGCTCTATTGCTTCCTTGTAAAGACAAAAAGAGGGACGTTTAACACGTCCCTCTTTTTGTCATATTCGCAACCGATTAATTTCGTTTGATACAACGAACCGGAATAGCATAAGACCGGTAATTCCCTGTTTCAATCACACGATTTACATCAAAAGTTACAAAATGACCATTGTTTCCATTGGCTGCGCTCGACCAAACATAGCAGCTGGCTCCTACAGTCGCAACTGCACCTGTACTGACATCGCGACGCCCCGAAAATGGGTAAAAATCGGTTGCTCCATCTACGGGATCGCTTTGGTATTCGCCGTTTTCATCGAGTACTACCGAACCTTTGTAATAGAAGGTATAACCGCGAGTTCGCAAACCATTCGTACTGGCAAGCATGCCGCCTCCGGGTATGTTCCACTTATTCTTTACGGTCTTATTAGCCCCTGTAGCATCTGCAAAACCAAAATTTTTCCATAAATCCGCTACCGCTATACGATAACCTGCAGGGCACGGATCGAATACCGATTCCGACAAGGTTTCAATCATCGGATTCGTTGTACCTAATGGATTTGCCCAAAGATTATCGTTTTTGAGAGCAACCCAGTCATTGCCGCTCACACACCCGCATACGAATGCGATAGGTTGTTTCACGGTTCGGTCGATCATCCACCGGTCGACACTAATAATTGCGCCTTCGGGATAATTGCCGAGTTGATCTCCCGCTGTTTTTGTCAGTGTGCGATTCGTTAATGCTCCTTGGACATAATTGGGATCGCTCGCATCGATATAGCCGGCGGTCGTCAGCGCTTGAGTCTGATGGAGCACCGAACCATCGGCGTTATTCGCAGATTTGGTGTTGAACCAATCTGCTTTGTCCGAGCCGTTCAGATTGATCGATACGCAACCAAACGTTACTGCATGGGTACTGGCATTGACCGTACCTTTCGGACGTCCCAGCGGATCTTTACGCCCCCACTGATAAAAAAGACCATACCCTTCGGGGTTCAATTCGTAGTTGGTGCTCGGTGTAGGGATTTTTGTCGCTCCGACAAGCATCGGCATTACTTTATACGAACCTGAATTGGTTACACTGTAAGTCAGCAAATTGTCACGCGGATCGATTTCCGGGCACCAAATATGATACGACCACAGCAAATTGTCGGCTGCATCGTAAACACCTACCAACGCATTGCCTTTACCACCGGTTTTGCTTACGTTGAACGCGTATTTTCCACCGGTTTTGGTTACAGCGGCATTGACGCTGACCGCCAATTGCGCCACTTCGGGATCATTTTCATACCAAATGACCTTGGCCTTTGCCGGTACAGGCGCATTTACTGCAGGGGTGTTCGTATTATCCCTTTCGTAGTAGGCATTCGATTTGTAAGGCGTACAGTCAATGCTGACGGGCACATTTGCCGCCATGACCAAATAGCAGTTCGTCGTGCCGTAATAGTAGAAATCAGGCGTATTGCTGATGTCCGTATAAGCATAGGTTTTTTCTCCCGTTGCGTCCCCGAGCGTAAAATTGCCATTGACATTGATTGGAAACCGCAGCAATGTTCCGGGCTCCCGAGCGATATCCGGTGTCGCATAGAACGAGAATTTTTTTTGGTTGGTCGTCGCTGTAATCGTCATTTTCTTGGATTCGCCCGGATAAAGCATGAACGAATAAGAACGCATGCTGGTCAATGCGACGGGAGTTGTAAGTTTATAGGTAAATGTTGTTG
>CAMWYI010000183.1 GCA_947178455.1 uncultured Alistipes sp.
GTCCGGCTCGCCCTCCTTTTTCAGGGTGATGAGCACGACGCCGTTCTTGGCCTTGTCGCCGTACTGCGCGATGTACTCGGAGGTGGATTCATCTTTCAACACGGTAATCGACTGGATTCGCGCGAGGTCTACCTCTTTGTTCAAATCGGCGACCACTTTGCCGTCGACCAAGCACAGAGGCTCTCCCGTCACGGTTTTGCCACCGGCACCCCGAATAATGACCTGACGGCGGTTCTTGTCCACCGAAACAGACATGCTCGAACTGTCCGGCTGCTCGGAAATTTGCATTTCGGCGATTTCTTGCATACCTTTGTCCTGCGGAAGGACGTAAACGGTCTCGGCAAAGGCTCCGAGAGCCAATCCCGCGAGCGGCACGACGAAGAGCGCTTTGGCTCCCGCCCACCGCGATGATCTTTTTTGCAACATCATGGTAATACGGTTTTTAAGTTTACTGTGATTGAAGCTGTTGGCGACTGAGTACCACCTCCCGCCAGCAGCCTTTTTTATCAATATCAACTGGTACTGCCGCGCATCGACGCCGCTGTCCAACACCGCTTCGTCGGCTTCGTATTCGTGAATGGCCCGCAACTCGCGCCGCAACAACCACATCGCAGGGTTGAACCATTGGAGGCACCCCGCCAAATCGGTCAACAACAAGTCCCACGAATGGTGCAGCCGCAAGTGCGCCCGTTCGTGGGTGATGATTTCGCGTCCGCAAGCGGCATAGTCGGCTTCGGAAATCACCACGTAACGCCACCAACTGAACGGCGTAACCGGCTGCGGCAGCCGGACGAGCGTGATACCGCTGTCGAGCGTCTCGTGGCGGCCGCTTCGCACCAACCGCATCACCCGCCGGACGGAGACGACGGTAGCCGCGAGCATGCCCAACGCACCGGCCAAATAAAGCGCGCCGAACAAGCGCTCCCACGCGAAAGGCTCCTCCGTCGGCACGGCGGTATTATCGGCAGCGGCTACCGGAATATCCGCGAACAACGATTCGGGCACGACGGGCAACTCGTGCGTCACGGTAATGACGCACAACGGCAAGACGAACGACAACGACATCGCTCCGAGCACGACGACGCGGTTGAAGCGGTGCAAGGTCTCACGGCTCAACAACAACTTGAAAAACAAGTAGAAAACCGCCAGACAAGCCCCGACTTTCAGGGAATAAATCGCCAATCCGTACATCATAACCCTACCGATTGGATTGGTTTTCGATGCGGTCGAGCAATTCGCGCAAGTCGTCGACCGAAATTTTCTCCTCCTCGACCAAAGCCGAAACGGCCCCCATGTACGAATTCTCGAAATAACGGCTGATGACGTTGCCCAACGTGCGGCGCGAAAACTCCGCCTCGCTCACGACGGGATAATACTGGTAGGTGCTGCCGAACGACTTATGCGAAAGATAGCCTTTGGTTTCGAGCGTGCGCACCATCGTCGACAGCGTATTGAAATGGGGCTTCGGCTCGGGTGCCATTTCGACCAGTTCGCGCACGAACAACGGGCCGTGCGCCCAAAAGCACTGCATCAACTCCTCCTCGCGGCGGGTAAGACGTTCATTTTTCGGATTTTCCATAGTCGGCAAACGATTTACGGTTCGGTTCACGGAACAAAGGTAACTAAATTTTCTTTGCGAACAACTATTTTATATAGTTTTTCGACTAAAAAATTTCGTTTCACCCAAAACGGAGCGATTTTTCAGAAAAAAGCGTACCTTTGTTTACACAATAACCGACTATGGCAAAATTCTTTACCGAACAGGAAATCCGCGGGCTGCTCGTATTCGTACCGCTGACGGCAATCGGCGTGGGCATCCTGATGCTGGCGCAACCGAAAAGCACGCCGGAAGAAGCCCGCAGGGTCGAACAAGAGCTGCAAGCCGCCGAACAGACGGCAAGCCCCGACTACGACCAACGCGACGCGGCGGAGCGGGAACTGAAACTCCGTCCGTTCGACCCCAACACGGTCACCTACGAAGAGATGCTCGAAATGGGATTTTTGCAAAAAGAGGCGTTGAGCCTGCTCCGATACCGAGCAAACGGTAAAGTATTTCGCCTGCCCGAAGAAGTGGACGTATGCCGAGGCATCGACCATCCGGTCTACTTGCAGCTGAAACCGTACATCCGTATCGGAAAGGAATTTGCGCCGAAACCCAAATTCGAGCGCACCCCGAAAAAGCGGGCTGCACGGGAATTGCAACAACCGCAACCGTTCCGCATCGACACGGTGAGCGCGCGCTATCTGCAAGCCATCACCCCGCTGACGGAAGCGCAGGCGGAAACATTCATCCACTGGCGCGACAAAGCCGATATTCACGATATGGCAGGCGTTCGGAAAAGTTTTGCGATAAGCGATTCGCTGGCCGTAGCGCTGGAACCCTACATCATTTTCCCAGAAACGAAGCCCCGCCGCATCAATCTGAACCGGGCCGATTCGGTCGAACTGCTCCGAGTGAACGGCATCGGCGAAAAGACGGCGGGCGAAATCGTACGCTATCGCGAACGGCTGGGCGGATTCGTCCGAATGGAACAACTTTCGGAGGTAAAAGGCGTCACGGAGAGCAACTACGAAAAAATAATCGAACAAATTTACTGCGACAGTTGCGAAATTCGGAAAATTGATATTAACTTTGTGGCTCCGAAAATGTTGGAAGGTCATCCGTACATCGGAGAACGACAACTTCGGAAATTAACGAACAAAAAATCGTTGAAAGGAGGTTGGAGCACCGTCGAAGAGTTGGTCGAACAAGAGATATTCACCCGAGAGGAGGCAGCGAAACTGGCTCCGTATTTGGTATTCGGTCATCGGGACGGGTCTGACGGACAATAGATTTTCAACAGGCAAGTGCACGAGGAGCACGAAGAAAGAGAAAAAACCTCGAACTGAAAAAACGAATAATTAATAAAAAAGAACACAAGTCATGATTATCATGCCGGTAAAAGAGGGCGAAAACATCGAACGCGCTCTCAAAAAATTCAAACGGAAATACGAACGCACGGGCGTACTGAAAGAGTTGCGCCGTCGTCAATACTTCAC
>CAMWYI010000184.1 GCA_947178455.1 uncultured Alistipes sp.
TCATTCGATCCGGTTCCTTGCACTCCGTCCGAGTCGCTGCATCCGAACAGGACGAGCATCGCCGACGTCAATAACAAGATTCTTTTCATAGGAAAAACTATCGTTTGGCTTGTCAAATCTCGATTTCACCTTTGAAATCGCCCTCTCCCGTCGGCCATTCGTACTCCGTCCATGCGGTGATTTCGCCTTTGAGCGCGATGTCCGAAACCGTGAACCGCAGCGTCAGCGTGTAAGCCTTGCCCGCTTCGAAACCGGTTTTCCAATCGACCAGCACGTTCTGCGTACCGCCGTCGGTCGTGACGATTTCGAGCGTAATCTGCTCGTTGGCAGCGAACGGCGTGAACATGGCATAACCGCAAGGACGCGCGTTGGTGTCCTCGATGTTCTTGTCGGCATCGAGCGTCGCCAAAGGCAGCACCAAACCGCCCGCAGCCGTATCGTCGGCCGTATGCAAGTCGCTATCGTCGGCGACGTCTTTCATCGCAAGCGTCGGGCCGGTGGTCGTTCCGCTGTCTTTGGTCACGGTCGCTTTGGCCGGAGTGCCGACCGTAACAGCCGTAGGCAGCGTAATCACGCAATTCTCATAGAACTGACCCTGCGAACCGTCGTCGGCCGTTTTCAGGCTGATGCTTTCGATAGCGCCCCACTTCGTTTGGGCCGCTTCGTCGAGTGCATAGGCATTGATTTTCAACTGCGTCAGCACGTGCTGGAACGAAACCTTGCCGCACGGGTCGACCTTGTTGCCCTCGACCTCGTTGGAAACCATGATGTCGGTTTCGCCGTCGACGGCAATCGTCACGACACCCGCCACAGGCGTAGCGCGCGGATACCAGCCGATGAGGCGCGACTTGTTCTTGGTGTTGTCCAGACCGACCAAATAGTACTCTTTCGGGTCGAACGTGATGGGCGTGAAATAATCGGGATCCTCCGCCGTGCCCTGATTGGCCGTACACTCAGCCAGCGTGGCTTCGAGCAATCGGGCAGAGGTGGCGGCATAACCGTCCGTCGGATAGGCTCCGGTCGCATCCATGTCGAGGCGCGCGAAGTTGACGTCCAACTCCTCATGCACCGGATTGTACACGGCACGACTCCCGGGCCGCACGTTCTGCGAAACGACTTGGCCCGCTACGGCGTCCGAAAAATCAGCGCTCAACACGATTTCGACTTGCCCGTCAGCTTCGGGTTCCACCGGCTTCGAGTCTGAGCAACCCGCTGTCCACAGCATCGCTGCGCAACCTGCGAACAACAGTCCCCATGTCTTCATTGGTGTTTTCATCATTACAAAATTTTCTAAAAAACTTTTTTCCTCTGCGAATGGACAGGGAGATTCAACCCCATCCATCCGAAATAACACGGAGCCGGAAGTTTTCGTTAAAACGAAACCACTCTCCGATGTGCGGGCAATAACGGATCAGTCGATTTCCGTTGCGCCCGTACCGTCGTTTTTCAAGCGACGGCCTCACCGACAACCTGCATTTCGATACCTTTTGCAGGTGAGCGTCGTCGTGAATTTCTGGCCGACGGTAGACCCCAGAACCGGAGTAGCAGCATCTTTTTTCAGGCTGACGGACACTTCTACACCGTTGGGTTCGTTCTCCGTGTACGCTTTCAGTTTGATGGCATCACCGCCCGAAGTCGGAGCAATCGGAGCGACGAGCGCATACGCCGATGGAGGACTTTTTCGGCTCTTGCGGATGGACGGGGAACTACCCCATCCATCCTCCAAGCCTGTGTTTTGCGAAGTACCCTTATTATTCGATTTTGCGTGAACCATTTTCCACGCGCGGATACCTCGTTCGATGATATATCGGATTAGATAATCTCGACCTCGCCAGCGAACTTCTCTTCCCAGTCCGTAACCGCAGCCGAAGCTTTGATCTCTTTGCCGGCAAATTTCAACGTTACGTCGAACTTCTTGCCTTCGGTCGAACCAACATAGATAGTACCGCTATCGGGATCTACATCGGAAGTCTCATACAGACCTTTGATGATAGCGTCGACACCGTCCGTGTTCTTCTCGGTATAAACTTTCAATTTCAAGTTCTCGATTTTCGTACCGTTCGATTTAACCGTGAACGGAGCAATCATCGAATATGCGACATACTGAGCGTCGGCCACCGTAGCGGTACCCGTTGCAGTAGTTGCGGTAGCGATTTCGACTGCACCGAAGTTTGCATCAGCATCGGCCGTTTTATCAGCATCGGTAGAAATCAGCTTATCGGTGTATTTGTCCGTCGTGTTGTAAGCGTAGAACGGAGTGGTCTTACCAGTAGCAGTAGCCGACCAAGCAGCGACACCCGTTTCCAACGTTACATCGCACTGGTCATTGACACCATCGGTGGACAGAGCGGTTCCTTTGTTTACAGCAACCAACTCGATTTTGGTGATTTTACCCCAAGCAGCCTGCTCTTTCTGCGTCGGCGTGTAAACCTTCACGTTTACCAACGTCAGTTTGTGCTTGAAGTTGAAGGTCGGATAAACCGTTGCCGATGCTTTGCTCTTCTGAATGGCAACGTCGGTATTGGTAGCGTCTTTCATCTTCGTAACAGCAGCTGCCATGATGTCCGTCTTACCGTCGATTGCGTGGGTAGCAACTTTCGAATCGGCATCCATCGTCCAATCAGCCTTTACAGCCGGAACGAGACCGACCATATACAACGGATTGTCGTTCGACGGATAGTACTGCGGGTCAGCTACATAAGTACCCGGAGTGGTATCCTCTTTCTGGAAACCGACAGCTGCTACCGGATATTTGGAGGTAGCACCATCCTGCGTGTTGCTCGATACGAACGTCATATAACCTTCGGCAGCCAAATTGGCAGCATCATACGATACATAAGCGTTGCTGTTGGCAACATCCAATTTCGTTGCGTAAACATAAGCCGTCAATTTGTTGTTGGCTTTGTCGTCCAACGTGCCCTCGAACGGAGTACGGGTAATAACCGATACTTTCGAGCCCGATACGATTTCAACGTCGCCGACTACCGGTACTACGGGACGCG
>CAMWYI010000185.1 GCA_947178455.1 uncultured Alistipes sp.
CTATGGTGCGGCAAAGCCGCACACCTATAAATCCGACCGGATGTCGGAGCCGTGAAACGAAGTGCGGACTAAAAGCGCCCGGCGGAGGGGCCGGTTTGCTTGCAAACCCGCGTTAGGCGCCCGCAGCCAGCGTTAGGCCGCACGAGTAGGCGGAGACATCGTCGGAGAGGTTTTTGGCACTTTTTGACGGAACAAAAAGTGCAATGGTGTTAAGGAGACTGTTTTACGTGCTGCGGGCGGTCGTCAGGTTTTGCAAAGTTCCTGCGCCATTAAGCCCCCTCCATTGAACAAAAGAGGCAACAAGAACTTTTTAAATAAGAATGCGGCTCTTTAAAGCCGCATTCTTATTATATAATAAAGAGTTATTCTTCGCGACTATTCGCCTGTTGTTTAGCCTTACGTTCAGCTCTACGTTGTTCTTTTTCGGCTTTGCGTTGGGCTTTTGCTTGTTGTTTAGCGTCCTTGTTAGATGTAGTTTCAGATGTTGATTCTACGCTATTATAATTTTGTATTTGTGTTGTGTGCTGTTTTTCCTCTTTTTCGATAGCTTCATCCACTATTTTTTGTTCAAAACTCTTATTGCTTGTAGTCTCTAATTTAATAGGTGTTTTAGCTTTCGGAGCCACTTGGGGTGCTATGACGTTTTTAGTGGCATCAGAAGATGACGTTGGCGTTTTTACTTTTTCAAATTCCGTTGAAACAGTTGCTGGCTTTGCAGGAGAAGAGGTATTTTTGTTACCTATACAAAATGCTGCTACCATAATTCCTATTATGCCAATAATTATCATCAAAATCCATCGACATAATTGTTTAAAACTATCCCACAAAGTGGGTTCTTCTTCGACCATTGTGTTTTGCAGAATCTCTGCCATTTCTTCCGGTGTAAGATGACGTTGTTTTCTTCCCATTGCATTAAAATTTAGATGATTAAATAATTATTACTTAATAGACTCTTGATTAGAGTATACAGCTTGAAATGAAATTTTTAAAGTGGTGGAGCATTTATTGAGAAGTGTTCCGCTCGAATTTTACATTTGTTCATAGTAACATAAAATTTTTGCTGCCATCCAACTCCGATATGACTTGGGTTATTTAATAAAAACAGAAAGTGTGGAGCTGTCCGTTTATCCGATAAGAGGCTCTGGAATGCCCGACTAAAAATAAACGTTTACACAAATCCCCACACCTGCCCGGCGTGGAGAGAATATCCATACCGAAACAGATGATGAGTGTGTCGTTATCCTTTTAGTCTTGAAATTTTCCAGATTTCTTAAGCGAGGAAAAAGCGAAACACTTTCATCAATATGTACACCGTTTGCACGGTAAGGGCAAAGATAATAATTATTTCAGCTCTCGACAACACTCATAAGTGGATTTCGCGAGATGATACTATTCCAAGTGTGAGTGTCGCAAAAGTTACTGCTTTAAGAAAGCAGCTTTAAGTGTAGCGGACGGTCTACTGCATTAATAAATTGCCTACCTTTGTCCCATGCAATTATTGAGCAGCCTCTTTCTGATTATCTATTCGCTGGCCGTCGTCGGTACGATCGTGGTCATCGTCACGGACAACCGCAACCCGCTGAAAACCGTGCCGTGGATTATCGTGCTGCTGTTGGCTCCGGTCGTGGGACTGGTGTGCTACTTCTTTTTCGGGCAGAATCTCTCGAAACAGCGTATCATCTCGCGGCGCACCCGCCGACGCGTCACCGCGCAGTTGCGTTCGGCCGACGAAGCCGGTTGTGCGGCCGTTCCCGCCCAATGGGATCCGCTCTCCGAACTGCTCGACAACACCATGCAGGCCGTGCCGCTCTACGGCAGCCGCATTACGACCTACACCGACGGTCGCTCGAAAATGGAGGCGCTCTGCGAAGCTATCGACGCCGCTCGCGACCACATCCACCTGCAATACTATATTTTCAGCGACGACGCGACGGGCTGCGACCTGCGCGACCGCCTCATCCGCAAGGCCCGCGAGGGGGTCGAGGTGCGGATTTTGTATGACGACGTGGGGTGCGCGCGGGTCAAAAAACGCTTTTTCAAGGAGATGCAGCGCGCCGGAATCGAGGTCTACTCGTTTTTGCACGTGCAGTTCCCGTTGTTTACGAGCAAGGTCAACTACCGCAACCACCGCAAAATCGCGGTCATCGACGGACGCGTCGGTTTTCTCGGCGGCATGAACATCGCCGACCGTTACGTGCACGGGCCGGGCTGGGGCACGTGGCGCGACACCCATTTCCGTATCGAAGGCGGCGGGGTGGCCGGTTTGCAGGCTTCGTTTTTGAGCGACTGGTCGGCCACGACCAAGCGTCCGGTTACCGATGCGCGCTACTATCCCGAGATGCCCCGTTTCGCCGACGGTGCGACGCTGCAAATCGTCGCCGGAGGGCCGTTCGGCAAGTGGCGGGCCCTGTTGCAGGGGGTGAGCTATGCCATTGCCTCCGCCCGCGAGCGCGTGTGGATTCAGACCCCTTATTACCTGCCGTCCGAAGTGCTCAACACGGCGTTGCAGACGGCGGCACTGGCCGGACGCGACGTGCGGCTGATGCTACCCGAACGTTCGGACGGCCGCATGGTCAATCTGGCGTCGCACTCGTATTTGGACGACATGCTCAAAGCGGGCGTCCGAATCGCTTTTTACCGGCCCGGATTCCTGCACTCCAAGTTGCTGATTGTCGACGGCGACCTGACGGTCATCGGCTCGTCGAACATGGATTTCCGCAGTTTCGAGCACAATTTCGAGGTCAACGCATTCGTATACGACCGTGCGTTCGCGGAGCGCATGGCGGCGATTTACGAAGCCGATGAACGGCAATGCCGCGCCGTGACTCCCAACGAATGGTTCCGCCGTCCGCGGCGCATCCGCATGGCCGAATCGTTCCTGCGGCTCTTCGC
>CAMWYI010000186.1 GCA_947178455.1 uncultured Alistipes sp.
GGCGACGACGGCATGCCCCGTCTGCGCCGCACGACCCGATTCGTCGAAGCCGAAATCGAATGGCAGGGCGGCCGCTGGCTGCTCGCGCTGCCGCTCGAACCGGCGGCGATGCAGCAAGTCGAACGCACGGCGGCAGCCCTGCGCAAAATCGACTGTCCGGCCCTGACGGAGTACCGCATTCTGCCGCGCGAATTGCACTGCCAAGACGCTTGTACGAAGTTGCATGTCAGCGACTTGATACTGCAACGAATACCGTCGGGGGGGGGATTTTCGGAGGCCCTGCACACCGAACGGGGCTCGACCCTGCTGGCAGCCCTCGACCTGCTCGAAGAGACGCTGAAACGCGCCCGATTCGTACACCGCAATCTGAAACCCGCCAACCTCGTGTGGAGCGACGGGCACTTCTATCCGCTACGTTATCACGATGCCCTCGTCGGGCAGACCGACGCCAGCGACGCCGAAGCAATCGAAGCGCTGCGGCGCATCGTTCGGACGACCACGTCGTGCGCCGAGCTGCACGATGCGGCGGCGGACTATGCCCCGTCGTCGCGTTTCACGGGCCACCGCTGGACGGGCAATCCGTTCGAGGGGCGGGTGTGCGTCGAGGACGAATCGGGATTCGGATTCGTCGACCTCGACAACCGGCCGGTGATTCCGTCGGTCTACTTGTGGGCGGGCGATTTCCACGAGGGACGCGCCGAAGTGCAGACGGCCGAAGGCATGGGCCTCATCGACCGCGACGGCAACCATGTGCTGCCGCCCGAATACGAAATCGTGGAATACGACCCCGCAACGAGCACGATACGCGCCCGTCGGGACGGGCTATGGGCCCGATTCGACTACTCGGGCAAGCAGGTGAGCCGCTTCGCGCCGCTCGGCGAGGAATGAGATTTTCCCGAGCGGATGTACTCTCGCAAGATATTTGACAGACAAAAAAACGCACGAATCATAAAACAGACATGGAACAACTCAAAGTTTTGATTATCGGCAGCGGCCCCGCAGGTTACACGGCCGCCATTTACACGGCCCGCGCCAACTTGTCGCCCGTGCTGTACGAGGGCATCGAGCCGGGCGGACAGCTGACCACGACCACGACGGTCGAGAATTTTCCGGGCTATCCCGACGGCGTGGACGGCCCGCAGATGATGGCCGACATGCGGCGGCAAGCCGAACGTCTCGGTGCCGAAATCCGCACGGGAGCTATCACGAAAATCGACCTTTCGTCGCGTCCGTTCCACGTCATCGTCGACGGCGAGAAAGAGTTTTGCGCCGAAAGCGTCATCATCGCGACGGGTGCATCGGCCAAGTATCTGGGGCTTCCGTCCGAAACCAAATTCCGTGGGCAGGGCGTCAGCGCCTGCGCCACGTGCGACGGATTTTTCTACCGCAAAAAGGACGTCGCCGTCGTGGGCGGCGGCGACACGGCCTGCGAAGAGGCGACCTATCTGGCCTCGCTCTGCAACAAGGTCTATATGATTGTGCGCAAGCCGTTTCTGCGTGCCTCGAAAGCGATGCAGGAACGGGTCTTCAAGACGCCCAATATCGAGGTGCTGTTCGAGCACAACACGGCCGAAGTGCTGGGCGACGGCAGCGGCGTGACGGGCGCCCTGCTGCGCAAGAACGACGGTTCGGAACGCCGCATCGCGATTTCGGGCTTCTTCCTCGCCATCGGACACCACCCCAACACGGAGCTGTTCGCCGACCAGCTGGAACTCGATGCCGAAGGGTATATCCGCGTCGAAGGCGGTTCGTCGCGCACGTCGGTCGAAGGCGTTTTCGCGGCCGGAGACGTCCGCGACCCGCACTACCGTCAGGCTATCGTCGCGGCCGGTTCGGGCTGCGTCGCCGCACTGGACTGCGAACGGTTTTTATTAGCGCAATAGACGGTCGTTCGGTTTCGGAAAGTTCCTGCACCGTCACCGTTTTATTAATGCAACGGTCGGGAGCGAAAAAGCGTCGTATAATATAATTGAACGATTGAGCTTCAGCGTCACCATATTGGGTTCTTCGTCGGCCAAACCGACCGCCGACCGGCATCCGTCGGCCCAAATCGTCGATGTCCACGAACAACACTATCTGGTCGACGCGGGCGAGGGCGTCCAGCAGCAGATGATTCGCACGGGCATCAGTCCGCTGAAAATCCGCGAGGTGTTCATTTCGCACCTGCACGGCGACCACGTATTCGGATTGTTTCCGCTGCTCTCGACCATGGGGCTATACGGGCGCAAAACGGCCCTGCGCATCCACGCTCCGGCCCCGTTCGGCGAGATATTGGCCGCGCACCTGCGCTATTTCGACCGCGAACTGCCCTACCCCGTCGAATGGAGCGAGACCGACACGACGAAGCACGCCCTGCTTTTAGAAAACCGCACGCTCGAAGTGTGGAGCATCCCGCTGCGCCACCGCGTGCCGTGCGCGGGGTTTCTGTTTCGCGAAAAGCGGCCGCCCCTCAACGTCGAAAAGTTCAAAATCGCGAAATACAGGCTCTCTATCGCCCAGATTACGGCGGCCAAGCGGGGCGAGGACGTCCGGCTCGACACGGGCGAGGTCGTTCCCAACGCGGAGCTGACCTACCGCCCTTACGAACCGCGCGCGTATGCCTATCTGTCGGACACCAATTTCTCGGCCAAAGCGGCGGCGCTGTGTCGCGGGGTCGACCTGATGTACCACGAAGCGACCTACGCGGCGGCCGAACGACGCACGGCCAAAGAACGCGGCCACTCGACGACATTCGAGGCCGCCAAAGCCGCGCTGAAAGCCGAAGCCGGCCGATTGCTCATCGGCCACTACTCGTCGCGCTACAAGGACGAACAAGTGTTGGTTGACGAGGCCCGCACGATTTTCCCCGAGACCTATGCCGCTGCCGAACGCGAAACCTTTGTC
>CAMWYI010000187.1 GCA_947178455.1 uncultured Alistipes sp.
GATTTCGGCCGCACGACGGGCGAACGGTTCATCGACTTGCTGCGGGCGCTCGACGGAGTGGACGGCATCGAGCGGTTCCGTATCTCGTCCATCGAGCCGAATCTGCTGACCGACGAAATCATCGAGTTCTGCGCTGCTTCGCCGAAATTCCAGCACCATTTCCATATTCCGATTCAAAGCGGTTCCGACCGGATACTGGCCCTGATGCGCCGCCGTTATACGACGGCCCGTTTCGCCGACCGCATCGCTGCCGTGCGTCGTGCGATGCCCGATGCCTTTATCGGAATCGACGTGATAGTCGGCTTCCCGGGCGAGACGGAGGAGGATTTCCGGCAGACGTACGATTTTTTGGCCGAGCTGCATCCGGCATTTCTGCATATCTTTCCTTTTTCGGAACGGCCCGGTACGCCGGCGGTCGATTTGCCCGACAAGGTGCAGGCTTCGGTCGCGACGCGGCGTGCGGAGGAGTTGGAGGCGCTTTGCCGCCGGTTGCACGGCGAATTTTGCGCTGCGGCAGTCGGTACGGAGGATACGGTGCTCTTCGAAAGCACGCGCCGCAACGGGATGATGTTCGGCTACACGGGCAATTATCGGCGCGTGAAAGCACCCTACGACCGGACGCGAATCAATACGGTTTGTCGGGTGAAATTGGGTGCGATGGACGAATTTCACGATTTGACGGGAGAAATCCTCGACGAAAATAGCTATCTTTGCAAAGATATGCGCACGGAAACGGCGCGCGAAAACGAGTAAAAATGATGACGGGATTGCATAAACGGGTGACGGTCGGTTTTTTGAGCATCGTGTGCCTGCTCTTTTTTTCGGGCATGGTGTCGTTCTTGGAGTTGAGCCATTTGAGCCGCGATACGGGCGACATATTGGAAGCCAATCGACGGAACATTTCGCTGGCGAAGGAGATGCTCGATGCCGCGCACGAACAGAGTGTGGCGTTGATTCGCCTTTCGGTTTTCGGCGAGCGGAAGTACGACAGCCTTTGCAGGGCCAGCCTGATGCGGTTGGAAAACACGTTGTCCGTCGCGCGGAACGAGGCAATCGACAAATCGTTTCTCGATTCGCTGGCTTTCGCCACGACGGAACTGCGGCTGCTGACGGATGCTTATTTGGCTTTCGGGGAGTCGGAGCGCGATTCGGAGACGATGTTCGAGGGCGACGCGAAAGGCGGACGCTGGTACAGCAACGAATACCAGCCGCTTTACGGCCGGTTGACGGCGGCAATCAAGTCCTATATGACTTCGACCCAGAGTTCGCTGGCTCCGCGTGCGGAACAGATGAAGAAAAACGCTTATCGGGCCGTGACGCCGGTGCTCATTTCGTTGGTCGTGATGATTGCTATCGTGTTGATGCTCTATTATTTCATGCTGATTTACTGCGTCAATCCCATTCTGCGGATGAACAAGGGGCTGGATGATTTTCTGACGTTCCGCATTCCGTTCGTCGTGAAAGGCGACCTGAAAGACGAGGTGTTGGAGCTGAAAGAACACATCGACTCGTTGATTTCGATAGCCAAACAGAAATAAGCTGAACGAAGATGCGGGCGGACGTCGTATTACGCTATATCGGAGTGGTGATGCTGTTCATCGCGACATTCATGTTGTTGTCGGCCGGAATTTCTTGGCTCAACAACGTGGATTCGGCATTTTATCCGCTCTTGCTTTCGGCCTTGCTGACCACGCTGCTGGGTGCTTTCCCGTTGATTTTCGTCGAACGGCAGGAGCAACTGACCACCAAAGAGGGTTTCTGCATCGTCGTCGGTGCGTGGTTGGTGGCTTGTGTCGTCGGGACTTTCCCCTACTTGATTTGGGGCGGCGAATTTTCATTAATAAATGCTTGGTTCGAGAGCGTTTCGGGCTTCACGACTACCGGTGCTACGGTGCTGAACGACATCGAATCGCTGCCGCGCGGCCTGCTTTTCTGGCGCATGTCCTCGACGTGGATCGGGGGTATCGGGGTCGTGATGTTCGCACTGGTCATTCTGCCGTCGATGGGCCGCAACAAACTGACCCTGACCAACGTGGAGCTGTCGACGTTGGCCAAAGACAACTTCCGCTACCGCACGCAGGTCATCGTCATGATTCTGCTGGTGGTCTACTTGGGATTGACCGTCGTTTCGATGCTGCTGCTCAAACTGGCGGGTATGGACTGGTTCGATGCGCTGTGCCATGCGATGTCGGTCAGCGCGACGAGCGGATTCTCGACGAAAAACACCTCGATAGCCTATTTCAATAGTCCGGCTATCGACTGGGTGCTGACTTTTACAATGGCGATTTCGGGCGTGCACTTCGGGCTGATATTCGCCACGGTAACCGGCAAACGCAATAACATGTTCCGTTCCGAAGTGACCCGCTGGTATTTGGGCATGCTCCTCGTGTGCGGTTTCCTGATTGCGGTCAGCGTTTTCGCCGCAGGGTTCTACCCTACTTTTTTCTCGGCGTTTCGCAGCGGATTGTTTCAGTTCGTGTCGTTGGTTACGACGACCGGTTTCGCTACGGCCGACACCAACCAATGGCCCTCGTTCGCTATCGTGCTGCTGCTGTTCGGTTCGTTCGTCTGTGCATGCGCCGGCTCTACTTCGGGCGGTTTGAAAATCAACCGACTTATCCTCTCGCTGAAAATGATTCGGGCGCGGTTGAGCCAGCAGCAACACCCCAACGCCATTATTCGGATTCGGCTCGACGGTGCGATTCAGGACAACGAGGCCTTGCATTCGGTAACGGTCTTCATCGTTACCTACTTGATGTAGATTCTTAACGCAACGCATTTCGGGAAGCTGATCGGCGTAAACCGGATGAACACATTATAGGGCGCAATCGCATAGATCGGCAATGTCGGT
>CAMWYI010000188.1 GCA_947178455.1 uncultured Alistipes sp.
AGGCTATACCGTCTATGCGGTCGAGCAGGTCGTCGGTGCGACGATGCTGGACGATTTCCGCCCCGAACCGGGCCGCCGTTACGCGCTCGTTTTCGGCAACGAAGTGGCCGGCGTGGGGCAGGCGGCCGTCGATGCGTGCGACGGGGCTATCGAAATCCCGCAAATGGGCGTCAAACACTCGTTGAACGTTTCGGTTTCGGGCGGCGTGGTTTTGTGGAACTTTTTTTGCCGAATCCGTC
This sequence comes from uncultured Alistipes sp., assembly GCA_947178455.1. Classification (GTDB taxonomy): domain Bacteria; phylum Bacteroidota; class Bacteroidia; order Bacteroidales; family Rikenellaceae; genus Alistipes. Next base: position 240 of record CAMWYI010000188.1, read on the forward strand.
CGAATCATTAACTTTGCCCCGCTCGGTCGTCCTCCTTGCGGGCTCAACCGTCCTCCGAATGGCTCCGACCGGCACACGATTGACCGATGACCAAACATAACAGCGATTAGCACCAAAACCTCTTAATAAATATGTCTGTGGAGAGTATTGTCCGCGCGGTGACGACTTACCGCCTGACGGAGATGAAACAGCGGGGCGAGAAAATCGCCATGCTCACTTCTTACGATTATTCGATGGCCAAAATCGTCGATGCCGCAGGTATCGACGTCATTTTGGTGGGCGATTCGGCGGCCAACGTCATGGCTGGTTACGAAACGACCGTGCCTATCACACTCGATATGATGATTTACCATGCCCGTTCCGTGACACGCGGGGCGCAGCGTGCGCTCATCGTGGTCGACTTGCCGTTCGGTACCTATCAGGGCAACTCGAAACTCGCGCTCGATTCGGCCGTCCGCATCATGAAGGAGACCGAAGCCGACGCCGTGAAACTCGAAGGCGGCGAGGAGATTCTCGAATCGGTGCAGCGTATCTTGTCGGCCGGTATTCCGGTCATGGGGCATCTCGGACTGACGCCGCAGTCCATTCACAAGTTCGGTACCTACAACGTGCGGGCGAAAGAGGAGGCCGAAGCCGAAAAACTCGTCCGCGACGCCCATTTGTTGAGCGAAGCAGGGTGTTTCGCCGTCGTGTTGGAGAAGATTCCGGCTGCATTGGCGGCCCGCGTTACCAAAGAGATTCCGATACCGACTATCGGCATCGGTGCTGGCGGCGGCACGGACGGGCAGGTGTTGGTCATCCACGATATGTTGGGCATCAACAAGGGCTTTTCGCCGCGTTTCCTGCGCCGTTATGCCGATTTGCACGAGGTCATGACCGAAGCCGTGACGCATTACATCGACGACGTCAAGAGCAGCGAATTTCCGAATGAGCAGGAGCAATACTGACCGAATACGATCTGTACTTCAAAGAATCATGAGACGAATTTGGGTTCTCGGGCTTCTGCTACTGACCGATGCTCTCCATGCGCAAAACCATACATTACGCGTCGGAGCCGGCATGGCGATGGAAACGAATTACGACAACAACAGCCAGTTCGGTCCGCTGCTTTCCGCAGAATACCAATGGAATTTCTCACGGTATGTCGCCCTGCAAAGTCGCCTTTCATTCGCCTCCGTACGAATCGACCCTGTGCGGATGAATACAATGGCGAGCGGCGCGGTCGGGGTGTTGGTCACACCGTTGTCGAAAAAATTTCGTTATATCAAAGTCGGTGCGAACGTGCAATACGTTTATCACCGATATACTTACCAACCGGAGGATGCGTTTATCTACGAAAAGTGCGGCAATATCGGTTTTGGATTTCCGATTCGGGCTTTTTTCATCGACAATGTCAAATACGAGTTGTCGGTGGGATACGATTTGCAGACTGAATTTCAAAAGGGACACTTTCTCTATGTGACTGATTATGCAGCACTCTACTTCGGCGTGAAATTCTAAATTATGCACAATACGCGGGTGCCGGTCGAAACATTAAGACCGCCACCGCGCCGCCTTAATAAAAATGTAAAAACGGAGCGTGCCTATGAAACAATAGCGTAGCCAGTACGCGCATCGGACATATTTTCGGAAAAAGCGTTAGCTTGTATTCTTGTCTTTGAAACTTCGACACTTTCTGGACTGTCAAGAGTAAAGCGTTGACGCTCACGCCGCTCGGCGTGGGCTTTACTCGTTTGTTTGGCAGTCAGGTAGTCGAAGACCTCAAAGACAGATAAAACAGAGTTTTGTCCGCGCTTTTTTTGTGCGCGTACCGTAAATGAGGATTTTTTCCGTCGAATCTAAAATTGCAGTTCGTTATGAAAGAGTGGCTTTTGTGGTTGATTCTGATGCTCGGCATCGTGTTGGCGATGCTTTGCCGCCGGAGATAGGGGCGCGTGCGAATCAGCCTTTGACCTTTTCTTTCGCCGGCAGAAGTGCCGCGAAGGCCGTCGGCGATAGGGTTTGTATCGTGCAACTGCCGATAGCCGTCGGGAAAACGATGCGCAGTTGGCCGTCCTTGTTTTTCTTGTCTTTGGCGACCTCTTTCAGCATCCGTTTCATTTCGACCGGCGTTTCCAGCGCGAATCCCGATTTTTGCAGCAGGGCGCAGATGCGTTCGCAGTCGGCGGCTGCCAGCAGGTCGGCGTTGACCGCCGCTTCGGCAATCAGCCGGATGCCGACCGCTACCGCTTCGCCGTGATTCATCCGCACGGAGCACTTTTCGATAGCATGAGCCAGCGTATGGCCCAGATTGAGTTTGCGCCGTTCGTCCGCTTCGCGTTCGTCGCGGGCGACGATTTCCACCTTGACGCGCACTGCGGCCCGAATCACCTCGGCCAGCAGCTTTTTGTCGCGCCGCAGTTGCGCGAAATCGGTCGCTTCCAGCCGTGCGAACAATTCCGCATCGGCAATAATCGCCGTTTTGATGATTTCGGCCAGCCCTGCGCGGAACTCGCGGTCGGGCAGCGTGGTGAGCAGTTCCGGGTCGCAGATGACGAACTCCGGCTGCGTGAACGTCCCCGCCATGTTCTTG
>CAMWYI010000189.1 GCA_947178455.1 uncultured Alistipes sp.
ATCCGGATGTGTCGGCACGCGGCGGAATCAAAACCCAAAGTTAATGAAAATTTCGGAAACAAAAAATTTGTACTATCTTTGCTGCGTTCGCAAACGGGCTTTGCGCCGTTGTTCCGACTATCGGGGGTGCCCGGTTTTGACAGCAGGCAGAGTTTGATTGTAAGCACGCCGAGCGCTGTGCGGCAGCTCGTAAATCCCGACGCTCGAAAATCAAATGGCGATAACAGCTATGCACTCGCTGCCTAATTTTCAAGGAAAATTGGCTTAATCGACCGGCCCGAGGCGGTCGGACGACGAGTATCCCGAGAGACGGTTCCGCTCCCTAACGGTCTTTCATACGGGGTATCATTCATTCGGAGATAGTGCGGCGGGGCGTTCCGGCCGACGCATGAAATTCAAGGAACTGGGATTCGGGTTCGGTCGTCGTCTGCCAGACCCGGATAGAAGGACGAAACGACGAATAAGCGTGTAGAAAGCTTTCGGGTTCCCTGTTTGGACGCGGGTTCGACTCCCGCCACCTCCACGAACGTAGGCGGCCTCCTGCAAATTTTGCAGGAGGCCGCTGCTTTTAGGTAGGCCGATTCTCAAAAAATCGTTACTTTTGTTCAATCGAAATCGAAACTATCATGAAAAATCGTACTATTTTGTCTCTTTTGCCGCTTGTTTGTGCGTTGGTGTTCGTCGCTCCGGCAGCGGCCCAGTCGGGCAAAAAATCGTTGCGCCGAACCGACGAGGCATTTTTCCGAACCGATGAGGCCCGCCGCATCGGCGAGCAGGTGCTGGCCTACCAGCGTTGCACGGGCGGCTGGCCCAAAAATATCGACATGGCGGCTCCGCTGACCGATGCGGCGCTGCAACAGGTGTTGCAGGAAAAATCGCGTCGTGACGATTCGACCATCGACAACAACGCTACTTTCATGCAGCTCGTCTACCTTGCAAGGCTCTATCGGGCGACGGCCGATTCGCGTTACCGCGAGGCTTTCCGGCGGGGCGTGGAGTTCCTTTTGAGCGGACAATATCCCAACGGCGGGTGGCCGCAATTCTGGCCGGAACCGTCCGGTTATCAGAAGCATATCACCTTCAATGACGACGCCATCGCCAATCTGTTGGAGTTGTTCCGCGCCGTGCTCGCCGGTGAGGCTCCTTACGACGGCGATTTGCTCGACAAACCGCTCTGCAAACGGATTTCACGGGCTTTCGACAAGGGCATCGCCTGTGTGCTCCGCACGCAAATCGTCGTCGACGGCTCGCCTACGGTGTGGTGTCAGCAGCACGACCGCGAAACTTTCGCTCCGGCCCCTGCCCGCGCCTACGAATTGCCGTCGTTCTGTTCGCAGGAGAGTGCGGCTGTCGTCGGCTTGTTGATGAAACTGCCGCATCCCGACGGTCGGGTCAAACGGGCCGTGCACGGGGCGATGCAGTGGTTCGACCGTTATAAAATCACCGGTTTGAAACTCGTTCGGACGGGGACGTTCGGTGCCCTCGATTACAATACCCAGCTCGTCGCCGACAAGAACGCCGCTCCGCTTTGGGCGCGTTTCTACGATTTGGAGCATTGCGAGCCTTACGTTTGCGACCGCGACGGTATTCCGCGCCGCCGGCTCGAAGAGATTGGTTCGGAGCGTCGGAACGGGTACAGTTGGTACGGCACCCGTCCTGCCGACCTTTACCCGTTGTACGAAGCATGGGCCGAGCGTTACGACCCGAAGCACAAGGTCGCTATCGACCTGACGAGCAAGGGTGCGAACGAGAACGGAACTTTCTCGATGGAGTAACCGTCGGCCGGAAATTCCGGTCGGATGTCGGAATGCGGGTGGCTTGCGGTCGTTTCGCGGATTATGCTTACCTTTGCATGCGACCGATAAACCTTTTTGTTAAATCAATCGTTCTATGACACATAAAATCATGCTGCTCGGTTCCGGCGAATTGGGCAAAGAGTTCGTTATTGCCGCCCAGCGATTGGGTCAGACCGTCGTGGCGTGCGATTCGTATGCCGGTGCTCCCGCTATGCAGGTGGCCGATGCCGTCGAGGTGTTCGACATGCTCGACGGCGATGCGCTGGCCGCCGCTGTGGCGAAGCATCGTCCCGACCTCATAGTGCCCGAAATCGAGGCTATCCGCACCGAACGGCTCTATGATTTTGAAAAACAGGGCATTCAGGTTACGCCGAGTGCCCGCGCCGTGAATTTCACGATGAACCGCAAGGCCATTCGCGACCTTGTGGCCCGAGAGTTGGGCCTGCGCACGGCGAAATACTTTTACGCAAAGACTTACGACGAGTTGTGCGACGCTGCCGCGAAAGTCGGTTTTCCGTGCGTCGTCAAGCCGTTGATGTCTTCGTCGGGTAAGGGGCAGTCGCTCGTCAAAGGTCCCGAAGAGTTGGCGCACGCTTGGCAGTACGGTTGCGAGGGTTCGCGTGGCGACATCCGCGAACTGATTGTCGAGGAGTTCATCCGTTTCGACAGCGAAATCACCTTGCTGACCGTCACGCAGAAGAACGGCCCGACGCTCTTTTGTCCGCCTATCGGCCACGTGCAGAAGGGCGGCGATTACCGCGAGAGTTTCCAGTCGCCCGACATCTCGCCCGAACATTTGCAGGAGGCCCAGCGAATGGCTGCCGCCGTTACGGAGGCATTGACCGGTGCCGGAATCTGGGGTGTCGAGTTCTTTTTGAGCCGCGAAAACGGCGTTTACTTTTCGGAGCTGTCGCCGCGTCCGCACGATACGGGCATGGTGACGTTGGCCGGTACGCAGAATCTCAACGAATTCGAGTTGCACCTGCGGGCTGTACTGGGA
>CAMWYI010000190.1 GCA_947178455.1 uncultured Alistipes sp.
GCCAAGGACAAGGGTACCGGCAAAGAGCAGAAAATCCGTATCGAGGCTTCGTCGGGTCTGACCGAGCAGGAGATTCAGCGCATGCGCGACGAGGCCAAAGCCAACGAAGAGAAAGACAAGGCCGAGAAGGAGCGCATCGACAAAATCAACGCCGCCGACTCGAATATCTTTGCTACCGAGAAGCAGTTGAAGGAGTACGGCGACAAACTGCCCGCCGACAAGAAATCGGCTATCGAGGGCGCCCTCGCCAAACTGAAAGAGGCGCACAAGAATGCCGACGTCGCTGCTATCGACAACGCTATCAACGAGTTGAACGCTGCTTGGCAGGCCGCTTCGCAGGACATTTACGCGCAGCAGCAGGCCCAGCAGGGCGCACAGCAGGCCGACGGCCAGCAGTCGCAGAACGCCAGCGGTGCGGCGGGCGACGGCAAGTCGCAGCCCGAAGACGTCGAGTTCGAGGAGGTGAAATAGTCTGTCCGGCCCCGACGGTGAGGCTGTCGAATGGACGGCTGCTCCGAGCGGTTTGTAAAGTCCGTCGCGGATTTCCGCGACGGACTTTTTTCTGTTCGGCATACGATTCTTGCGGGTGGTTATTCTAACTTTTTTCTATCTTTGACTTCGCCTTAGGTGCTTCCGCTCGGCAAAATGCAAATAAATTTGCTTTTGCTCTCGCTTATTCGTATCTTTGTGCGCTATTGGGGTGACTTGTCGTAAAATTTCGTCGATACCTCGAACAGAACAGAAACATAAGTCAATAAAAATTTAATAAAAATGCAGAGCAAAGGTTTTATTAAACTCATCGCGGTGCTTTTGGCTATCGGATGCGTTTACCAATTCTCGTTTACGTTCAAGACTCGGAGCGTCGAGAAGCAGGCGGCGCTCTATGCCGCGCAGTATCCGGTCGAACAGCAGGGCGCTGCCGAACAGCACTACCTCGATTCGGTGCAGAACCTGCCGGTGTTCAACCTCGGATTCCGCACGTTCACCTACAAGGAGTGCAAGGCCAACGAACTGAACTTGGGCCTCGACCTCAAAGGCGGTATGAACGTCATGATGGAGGTGCAGGTCGACGGCGTTATCAAGGCATTGGCCGGCGACAGCCAGAACGACCCTGCGTTCATCGCCGCTATCGAAGAGGCGAACAACGCTATCAAAGAGGGCAGCTCGAAAGATTACGTCGACGTGTTCGTTGAGACCTACCGCCGCGTGTCGGACGGCCGTCCGTTGGCTGCGATTTTCGTCAGCCCCGACCGCAGCGACATCACGCTCGAAAGCAGCGATAACGACGTCGCCAAAGTGTTGAAATCCGACGTCGAGAAAGCAATCGGCGCTTCGTTCAACGTCTTGCGCAGCCGTATCGACAACTTCGGCGTCGTGCAGCCCAACATCATGCGCCTGCCCAATTCGCACCGCATTTTGGTCGAGTTGCCGGGTGTCAAGGAGCCGCAGCGTGTCCGCGACCTGTTGCAGCGCACGGCCCAGTTGGAGTTTTGGTTGACCTACGATGCCAACGAGTTGTGGCGTCCGTTGCAGGAGGCCGACACGCAGTTAGGCAAGGAATTGGCCGCCTCGAATACCGAAACGGTCGAGAACGAACCCGCTGCCGTTGAAAAACCTGCGGCCGAAGGTCTGTTCTCCGAGCTTACCGAAACGACCGAACCCGACGAGGTGCATACGGGCCGATTCGACCGCGCACGCAACCCGTTGTTCGCGCTACTCGACCCGTCGTATGCCGGCGGTGCCGTCATGGGTGCCGCTTACAAATCCGATATGGCGGCTGTGACCGAATACCTCGCACGTCCCGCTATCCGGCAGCTGTTCCCCGCCGACGTTCGCTTCATGTGGAGCGTCAAGGGCGACGACAAAATTGACGGCCGTTATTATCTCTACGCTATCAAGGCACAGGGCGGTAAGGCTCCGCTCGACGGTTCGGTCGTAACCGAGGCGTCGGAGCAGTACCAGCAGCATGGTGCTACGGCCGAGGTTTCGATGGCCATGAACTCCGAGGGTGCCCAGCGTTGGGCTCGTCTCACGGGCGAGAACATCGGCAAATGCGTCGCTATCGTGTTGGACGGCGCCGTTTATTCGGCTCCGGTCGTTCGGACGAAAATCGACAAGGGCGTTTCGTCGATTTCGGGCGACTTCACCATTCAGGAGGCCAAAGACTTGGCCAACGTCTTGGAATCCGGTAAGGTGCCGGCTCCTGCCAAAATCATTCAGGACACCGTCGTCGGCCCGTCGTTGGGTCAGGAGTCTATCGACGCCGGTCTGTTGTCGTTCGTCATCGCGTTCATCCTCGTGCTGTTGTACATGGGCGTGTTCTACAAAACGGCCGGTTGGATGTCCGATATCGCGTTGTTGACCAACGTCTTCCTGTTGATGGGTATCCTCGTTTCGTTCGGTGCCGTGCTGACCTTGCCGGGTATCGCCGGTATCGTCTTGACAATGGGTATGGCCGTCGACGCCAACGTGATTATCTATGAACGTATCAAAGAGGAGTTGCGCGGCGGCAAAGGCCTTTCGCTGGCTATCAAGGACGGTTTCTCGAAGGCTTATTCGGCCATCATCGACGGTAACTTGACGACTATCATCACCGGTATCGTCCTGCTCATCTTCGGTAACGGTCCTGTGCGCGGTTTCGCTACGACCTTGATTATCGGTATCATCACTTCGTTCTTCAGCGCCGTGTTCATCACGCGTCTGTTGATCGACTGGATTGCTGGCAAGTGGGGCTCCATTTCGTTCTCGCGCAAGTGGTCGGAGGGATTCCTCAAT
>CAMWYI010000191.1 GCA_947178455.1 uncultured Alistipes sp.
CATCGACGTCTGCCCCTTGCCCTCAACGAAATAACGCCGCTCGCGGTTGATGAAGATGCGGCCAATGAGGTATCCCTCGTCGGCGTTGCGGTTGAACTTGAACGAGTCGGAAAGAAAATTGTAGATGTTGATGATGCCGCAATAGGAATTCTCGCAATCGCCCTGCACATAGGGATTCTGCCACACGAGGTGGTCGGCATCGAACTGGAAGACGTCGGTGTGCATCTGGAACACGAGCACATCGTTCGACACCTGCAACTGGGCCTCGAACTTGCCGCGGTCGCGGTATTCGAGCCGCACGCGGCGGTCGAGGCGGCCTTCGAGCGCGTCGTCCATCTCCGACGCCATTTCCAACAGCGTATCTTTCAACAGGTTGAAAGCAGCGAACGTGTGGTCGAACACGCGCTGTTTCAGATTCGATTTGCGCACGACCGTTTCCAATATCTTCGTCCGCAACGGGGAATTTTCCATGATTCGGTAGGTATTTATCTGATTCGCAGTTCCGTTCCGGCAGCCAGCGTCGCACCCGACGGCAGACCGTTCATTTTTTCGATCGAACGGCTGCGGATGCCGTAAATCTGGCCCACGCTCCGCACCGTCTCGCCCGTGCGGCACACGTGGCGGGTGAGGTTGCCCGTCCAGCGTTTCTTTTTCCGTTCGATATAGACCGCCATGCCCGCAGCAGGCTGCAGCTGCGGGTCGTTCGCGTCATTGAATTTGCGCAGGTTGCGGGCCGAAACGCGGAACAAATCGCCGATTCGTTCGTAAGTATCGCCCTTTTTAGCCAACACGTAATGCACGCCGTTGGCCGTGAGCACCTTATAACCATAGTGCGCGTTGATAGTCACCCCGTAGTTATCGGGGTCGACCGCATCGCCCGAAACGGCCTTGTCGACGTGCTGCATCCGTGCATGGCCCTTGCTGCTGCCCCGTTTGTGCAGGTTACTGCCGTCGGGCTGGTCGAACAGATAAAGCCGATTGTCCTCGATGATGCGGATGAGCCGCTGGGCATAGTCGAGCGCAGTGGCGTAACCGGCCGCTTTAAGCCCACGCGCCCAACTCCGGTAATCTGTCGGAGCATAGGAGAACAACGAATCGTAACGCGGCGACTGGTCGAGGAACTCGGCGTGGTCGCGATACGAATCCTCGACCGAAGCGTAACTGCGGAAGCACTCGCCTTTGGCATCGTCGTCGTGGTAGACCCGTTTGCCGGTCCAGTTGCTCTTGCATTTGATGCCGAAGTGGTTGTTCGACTGCAACGCCAGCCGGCTGTTGCCGCTGTCGGACTCCAAGATGCCCTGCGCCAGCGTGATGCTGGCCGGAATGCCGTAACGCTCCATGTCGCCGATAGCTATCGACTTGTAACGTTCGATGTACTCCGCGCGCGTCTGGCGCGTCCGCTGCTGGGCCTGCGCTTCGGTGGCCAAACCGACCATCGCGAGCAGCACGCCGAGCACTATCGCTTTTTTGAAAACAATCATGAATACACAATTATATTATGGGCCAAAGATACGATTAAGCCGAATACAATGCCAAATTTATTTGGGCATTGTTGAGGCGAAGTATCTAAGGCGAAGCCAAAGATACGACATTCCCGCGAAACGGGCAAATCGGGCAAACGGCGGACGTGCGCCCGAAACCGCCGTCCGGCCCGCGCCGTACCGTCACCAATGGCATTGGAGGGCATCGGGAATCAGCCGCACCTCCATACGCCCGTCCGAGAAGCAATCGACGGCCGCCAAATCGAACCGCACCTCGCCCATCCAATGCGTCCAAGCGAGGTAGGCGCGGGCCGCATGCAGCAGGGCCCGCTGTTTCTGCGGGGTCATGGCCGCTTCGGGTGCGGTCAGCCCGTCGGCGCGGCGGGTTTTGACCTCGACGATGTGCAACTCGTCATCCTTGCGCGCAATGATATCCAGTTCGTAACGGCCGCTGCGCCAGTTCAATGCGCACAACTCGAACCCTTCGCGCCGCAGGTATTCGGCCACCGCCTGTTCGCCTTTCCGGCCGGTTTCAGCCGTCGCAGTCATGACTTCGCACGGTTTTCGGGCAGCAGGCAGTGCAGGCACACCCCGCCTGCACCGGTCGAATCGAGAATAAATAGCAAATTCATAAAGTACTATCGTTTAATCTGTTGCCGACGCGATTGGTAAAAACGTCGGAAAAATTGTCAGCAAAAAAAGCTTCGGTTTTATCAAAAGTAATAAAAAAAGTGTTATTTTTGCGCAGTTTTCTTAAATAGTCGAATTGACAAACAACGAAAACCGCAGCATTAGCAACGAAACAACATTAATAAATTTTTTTGTTTAACTAAAACTTAAAATCATGTCAGAAGTTCAATCCAAAGTTGTCGAAATCATCGTCGACAAACTCGGTGTCAAGGAATCGGAAGTAGTTCCCGAAGCAAGTTTCACGAACCATCTCGGTGCCGACTCGCTCGATACCGTCGAGTTGATCATGGAGTTCGAAAAGGCTTTCGACATCACGATTCCCGACGAGGACGCTGAGAAGATCGCAACCGTAGGCGACGCGATCAAATACATCGAAGAGCACAAGAAATAATTTTTCATTCATTTTAAGCGAATAACGAATCGGGCCACCCCGAACGGCGTCCGGAACGCGGCCGGTCGAACAGACCGTAACGGACCGACGGCGTGCGGAACGCGATTCGATTCCACAACCGAACAACAAGTCTTGTCATGGCAGAAAGAAGAGTAGTAG
>CAMWYI010000192.1 GCA_947178455.1 uncultured Alistipes sp.
TGTTGTCGATGCGTCGTTGAATGGCGAATCTGTCATTGTAACCGGTTATGCAATGGGTGGAAGTTCATCTAATCTCAATACGCTTGCTATCGAGGTCAAAAAAGATGACTCGGCACCTGTTGCGACTGTGCTTGCTCAATGGGTGTTTGCCAGTGCCGATGCTTTGAATGCGACGGGTGGTGATACGAATTCGGTTATTTCACGAGTAGGAGTGACGACGGCCCTTTCTCATACGCCGAGTAATGGTTCGATTTATTGCGGTGGATGGGATGGTGCAGATGTTACTGAAAAGTATTGGCTGCTGACAATTCCTCATTCGGAGGCCATACCTGCTGGCGCCAAGCTGACCATAGCTTGGAATGCTTGGGGAACGAACACAAGTCCGAAGACATGGTTTGTTGAGTATTCGACGGATAATGCTACTTGGGAGCAAATAGCTACAGTTACTTATAAGAACTCGACTAATGATAGCCATTCCCAAATGATAACCGTTTCTTCGGAAATGGCGTCAGGTACTTTGTACATCCGATTCATGGTCGATGGAACGACATCTATTGGTGGTGGTACGGTAGTTTCTAATGGTAATAGTCGTATGGCGAATATCAAAATTTCGTACGAATAAATTTCGTCTTTGCTGTCGGCAGGCATCGTCCTGCCGGCAGCATAGGACGGGATGCACGGACTTTTATGTTTTTTAATTGAAATCCGAATGACTTTCAAAACGATATTTCGTTCGCGGACGGCCCTGCGGGTCGTGACGGCGATATTCGGCATCGCGCTTTTTGCGATGACCGCTTGTAGTGACGACGACGGTCTCAACGGGCCGCTGGTCGAATGGGATTGGTCGAAACCCATCCACCCCGACCAAGAGGGAAACGCCGTGCTGCTTCTTTCCGGTGCCGTCGGCACTTCGTGGACGGCCGAAATCATTTCCGGCGGCGACTGGGTGTCGTTCGATCGTTCGGCTCCGGCCGACGGGAGCGGCAGGCTCGAAACGAGCGGCACGGTAGGCCGAGGGCTTGCCGATACGCGTCTGCTGGTTTATTATTGGCCCAATTCGACCCCCGACGAACGGAGCGCTATCATCCGCTTCGCTTATCACGGGGCCGAGCCTGTCGCACTGGAATTGGTACAGAACAGCGCAGCGGGCAATCGGGACATTTACCAGACCGGCAAGAATGAGGTTTGGCCCGAAATTCCGGCCAAACTGACGGCCAATACACCTTATATAAAGACCGACAACCTCATCTATGTGACCCATACGGCGCCGTTGACCGACCCTGCGACCGATCGCACGTTCAATGCGCGCAATTACACGTTGTGCTTCGACAAATCGAAATTCGGCGCATGGTGGGTGGCTTATCCGCTGCACGAGGTCTATACTGGTTCGGGCCGCAACGAAAGTTGGACTTTCGATCCGAAAATCGAGACCGAATATCAGGCCGACCTGACTCATAGTTACGCGGGAAGTTTCGATCGCGGGCACCAGATTCCGAACGCCGACCGCAGCGGAAACCTCACGATGCAGGCACAGACGTTCTATTTCTCGAACATGACGCCGCAGGCATCACAGCTCAATCAGCAGCCTTGGGGTCGGCTCGAAGCCAAAGCGCGTGGTTGGATGTGCTCCGATACGCTTTACGTCGTCACGGGGGCTTGTTGGCGCTCGAATACGACCAACGTAACCACCGACGCAGCCGGTAAGGAGTGCCCCATTCCGAGCCACTATTTCAAGGTGTTCATGCGCACGGTCAAGGGCAATGTCCGCGAGCCGGGCGACGAATTGTGGCGGCACGAATGCCAGTCCATCGGCTTTTGGGTGGCGAACGCCAGCGGTCAGGGCGAGGCGAAGGATTGGGTGAAAAGCGTCGCCGAAATCGAGGCTTTGACCGGATTCACCTTCTTCCCGTCTGTCAGTGCGGCCGTGAAGGAGCAGAAAAACCCTACTGCATGGGGCTTGTAACCCTCCGATAACGTATGTTGAGAAAAATGAAAAAAAATCTCTTTTTCACGTTGACGCTCGTCGCGTTGTTCGCGGTCGGTTTCGCACAGAAACCGTACAAGGTGGTCTTTTATAATCTCGAAAACTTCTTCGATACGATCAACGACCCCGAAGTGCGCGACGACGAGTTCACGCCCGACGGCCCCAAACAGTGGAATACGGCCAAATACCGCAAGAAACTGGACAACATCGAACGGGTGTTTTTCGGCATCGCGGCACTCGACAAGAATTATCCGGCCGTCATCGGCGTGTCGGAGGTCGAGACGCGTTCGGTGCTCGAAGACATCGTGGTTACGCCGGGACTCGCTCCGGCCAATTACCGCATCGTGCATTACGATTCGCCCGAGGCGCGCGGGGTCGACGTCGCGTTTTTGTATCGTCCCGACGTCTTCAAACTCGAAGGCAGTTTTCCCGTGCGCACGGTCATTCCGACGCTTCCCAACTTCAAGACGCGCGACATTCTGACCATGTGGGGGACGATTGCCGACGAGCCGTTTTTCTTCATGGTGGCGCACTGGCCGTCGCGTTTGGGCGGCAAGGAGGCTTCGGAGTTCAAGCGCATCGCGGTCGGCGAGCAGATGCGCCGCATCGCCGATTCGGTGCTGGCGCTGAATCCGGCCACGAAAATCCTCGCGCTGGTCGACTTCTACGACGAGCCGTCGGACAAGAGCATCGCCGAGGGTCTCGGCG
>CAMWYI010000193.1 GCA_947178455.1 uncultured Alistipes sp.
GTATCAGGGAGTTGATTCTCTCGGAGGAGAACCGCAAAGACATCGCCGAAATCAAACCGGAATACATCGACGGGCTGACATTCCATTACGTCCGCACGAACGACGAAGTGTTGCAGCGGGCATTGCTGTAAACGACGAAAGGGTCGCCTCTGCGGGCGGCCCTTTTTGTCGGATTTCGGATAGGATTGCGTTGCCTCCGTCCGCTATGGAGTGTCGGAGAAAAGTTCGGTTATTCGTCCTCTTCCAACTGGAAAATCGCTTCGACCGGTTTCCCGAATCGGCGGGCTATTTTCAGCGCCAATAGGGTGGACGGCACGAAGCGCCCGCTTTCGATAGCGTTCACCGTCTGACGGCTCACGCCGATTGCATCGGCCAGCTGTTGTTGGGTCATGCGCAGTTCGGCCCGTTCGACACGGATTCTATTCTTCATTTCGGGTCGCTTTTTTCAGCCGCCACAGCCGGTAACGCAAGATGACCAGAAACAGCAGTGGCAGAGTGAATAGGTTGTAAATCATGACATCGACGAAAGCCAGTCCGTACGTGGTGAGAGCCGCAACGACGATGACCGCCGTGTTGGCATACAGCGCGAACAGCAGGGCATCGAGCCGGATGCGGGCAATCATTTCGTCTTCGACCTTTTCGCGCGAACAGGTGATGAACAGGCTACCGCAGAGAATGCCGATAATTAGCAGGTTGTTGAACCATGTTTCGAGATTTCGGGAGAACATTTTTGTCAGACCGGCCGTATCGAATCCTTGAAATGCGACGACGATGCCGAACAATAGTGCCGGAATGAGGATGGCCCATCCGATTTTCTTGAAACGGTACGGCAATAACATACAGGTTTTCATAAATGAATCGTGTTTTTTGTGTTAGTGCAGACTGTCGGAGGTGCGCACTGCTCCCGTCTGTTGCCGCAAATGTAAAGTAAATTTTACATATTTGCAAGCAAACACGACATTTTTAATCGGATTCGAGCAGAGGGACTCGAAATGTTGGCGGTTTTTTGCAGTTACCGTTCGTAGTAGCAAAGGAGAGCCCGAGTGTTTCATCGCAGCTCTTCGAGCCGCGCTACGGGCGAGACGTCGAGCGACGAAAATTCGCCGTTGCGGTAGCGGTAATATCCTGCCATGGCAATCATCGCAGCGTTGTCGGTCGTGAATTTGAATTCGGGCAGGAATGTGCGCCAGCCGCGTTTCAGGCCTTCGGCTACGATGCCGTCGCGCAGCCCCGAATTGGCCGATACGCCTCCGGCGATGGCGATGTCGCGGATGCCCGTATCTTTCGAGGCCCGCACTAATTTATCCAGCAGAATACGGACGATAGTCGCTTGCAGCGAGGCGCAAAGGTCGGCCTTGTGCTTTTCGATGAAATCGGGGTCGGCGGCTACGGCATCGCGCAGCGTATAGAGGAACGACGTTTTGAGCCCCGAAAACGAGTAGTCGTATCCGTCGACATGGGGCCGTGCGAAACGGAACGCATCGGGATTGCCCTCTTTGGCCAGTTTGTCGATGACCGGCCCGCCCGGATAGGGCAGCCCCATGACTTTGGCGCATTTGTCGAACGCTTCGCCTGCCGCGTCGTCGATAGTCGTACCGAGAATTTCCATTTCCAGCGGCGAATTCATCCGCACGATTTGCGAGTGTCCGCCGCTCACCAGCAGACAGAGGAACGGAAAATCGGGATGCGGCAGCTGTCGGTCGGGCAGGTCGATGAAATGCGAGAGAATGTGCCCCTGCAAATGGTTGACCTCGACCAGCGGGATGTTGTGGGCGATAGCGAGCCCTTTGGCGAACGACACGCCCACCAGCAGCGACCCGACCAGTCCGGGCCCGCGCGTGAACGCAATGGCGTCGATTTCGTCTGCTCCGATGCCGGCTTCTTTCAGCGCCGTGTCGACCACCGGAACGATGTTCTGCTGGTGGGCGCGCGAGGCCAGTTCGGGAATGACGCCGCCGTATTTGATGTGCACGCTTTGCGATGCGATGACGTTCGCCAGCAACGTGTTGTCGCGCAGCACGGCCGCCGACGTATCGTCGCACGACGATTCGATGCCTAAAATGGTGATATTCATTTTCCGCTTTTTTCTGTTCCGTTCGTTTCTTTTCGCTCGCAAGCGTTTCCGCGTCGTTCGGAGGGCGAAATTATTTCCTGTTTTTTGCAGAGTTGTCCCTCAAAAAACGCTATCTTTGCAAGATAGTGCGAAGACCCGATGCGCAAAGGTATAAAAATATTGGGAAAGGTGGTTGCGTCGACGATTTTGTCGTTCGCGATGCTGCTCGTCGTGGCTGCCGCAGCCTTGCAGATTCCGGCCGTGCAGAATTTCGTCGTGCAGCGGGTCGTGCGGGTCGTTTCCGACAAGTTGCAGACGACGGTCGCCGTTGACCGCATCGCTATCGTCTTTCCCGGCAAGGTGCGCGTTCGAGGTTTTTATGTCGAAGATTATCAGCGGGATACTTTGTTGTATGCCGGTCGGGTCGATGCTTTCGTCACGCGGGCCGGTGGCAAGGGCGTGCGGTTGAGCTACGGCGAATTGGACGACGTGAAATTGTTTCTGCGCGAAACGCCCGAAGGCGAAATGAATATCAAGCAGGTCGTCAGCCGCCTTTCCAATCCCGACAAAAAGAATAAAAAACCTTTCCGCCTGACGATTGCTACGGCCGCTATCGGCAACATGGAGCTTTGCTT
>CAMWYI010000194.1 GCA_947178455.1 uncultured Alistipes sp.
CGCCTGCGGAGCGCGAGCACCCCGAAATCATCAACGGCAAGCGTCGCGAACGCATCGCGAAAGGCAGCGGCCGCACGATGGCCGAAGTCAACCGGTTGATAAAACAGTTTGAGGATACGCGCAAGATGATGAAAGCCGTTGCGGGCGGCAATTTGCGGATGCCCAAGATGCCCGGCGGCATGATGCGGAGATAATATGCACAAGTCGGGTTTCGTAAATATCATCGGCAATCCCAATGTCGGAAAGTCGACCTTGATGAATGCGCTGGTCGGAGAGCGTCTTTCTATCATCACGGCGAAAGCGCAGACCACGCGCCACCGAATTATGGGCATCGTGTCGGGCGAAGATTTTCAGATTGTCTATTCGGATACGCCGGGCATCCTGAAGCCGGCTTACAAGTTGCAGGAGTCGATGATGAAATTCGTGCACGGCGCATTGTCCGATGCCGATGTGATTCTCTATGTGACGGATACCGTCGAACAGACCGACCGTTCGGCGGTCGTGCTGGAAAACATCCGCAAGAGCGGCATCCCGACCATCGTCGTCGTGAATAAAATCGACCTGACGACCCCCGAAGCACTCGAAGTGCTGACCGAAAAATGGCACGCAGAGCTGCCCGATGCGCGTATCGTGCCGGTGTCGGCCAAAGAGAAATTCAATGTCGAAGGGGTCTTCCGCACGATTCTCGACCTGCTTCCCGAAGGGCCTTCGTATTATGCCGACGATACGTTGACCGACAAACCGATGCGTTTTTTTGCCTCCGAGATTATTCGAGAGAAGATTCTCCGGTTCTATGACAAGGAAATCCCCTACTGCTGCGAAATCGCTATCGAAAGCTACAAGGAGGAGCCGACCATCGACCGTATCGTGGCGATTATCCACGTCGCGCGCGATTCGCAGAAAGGCATCCTGATTGGACGCGGCGGCTCGATGCTCAAAAAGGTGGGACAAGCGGCGCGCGAAGACCTTGAAAAATTCGTCGGCAAGAAAGTTTTTCTGCAATTGTTGGTCAAGGTGAGCGACGATTGGCGTAACAATGCGCGCAAGTTACAGGAGTTCGGTTACGAGCAGGAATAATAAAAACGGGCGCGGATACGTTATTCAGTCGATGCGGAAAGTTTTTTATAGGGGGCTGTTGCTGTTTCTGATGCTGGGAGGCATCATGCAGGCACGGGCGCAGTACAATCGGGAGTATTTCTTCTGGATGGGGCGCACGTGCATGATGAACAACCACTATCAGGAAGCTATCCGCACGCTCAATACCCTGCTGCGGGTCGAAGAAAACGCTTACGAGGGCTATTTTCTGCGCGGAATCGCCAAATACAACCTCGATGACCTAATCGGTGCGGAAGCCGATTTCACGACCGCAATCCGCTACAATCCGGTTTATACGCAGGCCTACACCTATCGTGCTATCACCCGCTCGCGGTTGGGCAATTACGACGATGCCTTGCAGGATTTCAAGGAGGCAATCGAACTGCGTCCCGACTTGCCCGGCCCCTATTATAGTCGCGGGGTTACGCGGCTGTTGAATCAGCAGTTCGAGCTGGCTATCAAAGATTTCGACCAATTCATCCGACAGGAGAACAAAGTGGCCGATGCGTTCATCTGTCGCGGATTGAGCTATCTCCACCTGAAAGACACGGTGCAGGCCTACGATAATTTCAACCGTGCGATTCGCACGAACCGTGAAGACCCGAATGGGTACAATCGTCGCGGCGGACTTTACATGCAGCAGAAACGGTACGCCGATGCCGAAGCCGATTTCGATAGGGCTATCCGTTGCGATTCGACCTACCTGCTCTCCTATTTCAATCGGGCGTTGGTCTATTCCGATACGAACCGGCCGATGCAGGCGCTGGCCGATTTCGACAAGGTGATTCGGCTCGATTCGACCAATTCGCTGACCTACTTTAATCGGGCGATGCTTCGGGCGCAAATCGGCGACTACAACCGCGCGTTGGACGATTACGACAAAGTGGCGTTCTATTCGCCGAACAACGTGCTGGTCTATTACAATCGGGCCGGTGTGCATGCGCAGCTGGGCGATTTGGAAAAGGCGGTCAAGGATTATACGTCGGCTATCGAGCTTTATCCCGATTTCGCCAATGCCTATATTTATCGCGGCCGGTTGCGCGAATTTCTGCGCGACCCCAAAGGTGCGAAACAAGACCGCGACACGGCGCAACGGAAAATTGCCGAGTATCGCAAACGGCTGAACGACAGCACCTACTCTATTTACGCCGATACGACCCAGCATTTCGACCGGCTGTTGTCATTCGACAGCAATCTCGCAGGCGGCGGTTTCGAGCGCATCGCGGCCCGCAATGCCGGTCGGGAGGAAATACGGTTGCTGCCGCTTTTCAAATTCACGCTGATGCGTCCCGATACGGTGCCGACGGCCGTGCACTATCGCCTGCAACGGGTCGAGGATTTCAAACGCCGCATCGGAAACGGTCGGCTGGTGCTATCTTCGCGGGAATGCGACATCGACGCCGATTCGCTGCTGCTGCTCGACCGCGAGTATGCGGAAACGATGAAAACGGACGATTCGTGGACGACGCTTTTCCTGCGCGGCATCACGCAGTCGCTCATCAAGCAATACACCAATTCGGTGAATACGCTGA
>CAMWYI010000195.1 GCA_947178455.1 uncultured Alistipes sp.
CAAGGTGGCGGTTTCGTTCGTCTTGCCCGGCATTCGCGCCGATGTTGCGCCCGCCGTGCCCGTTGCTTCGAGTCGGGCCGCAGGCGATGTGGTGACCGAGCCGTTCGACGAGGGCGTTACCGTGCGGGTAGCGGCATTCCGTCGTGCGGGAACGACTGCCGCACTCGCAAGCGATACATTCGTCGACGATGGAACCTACATGGCGGTCAAGGAGGACGATGAGATTGTGCTCAAGCCCTGTACGGTCGCTGCGGACGGTACCGGAACGCTCGACGAAGCGGGACGGTTGCGTCTGGCGGCCGGAACCTATGATTTCTACGCCATTACGCCCGCGTTGCCGCTGCGCTCCGACAACCGGTCGGTCGAGGTCGGTCACGGTATCGACTACGCCTCTGCGCCGACTTTGGCGGTGGAGGTCGAGCGTCAGCCTTCGGGGACGGCTCAAACGGTCGAACTGGACGTGTTGGAACGCCGGTGCAGCAAATTGAATTTTACGATTTCGCGCCTGCATCCCAACGTGGACAAAGCGGTTTTCAACTCCGTGAAACTCGGCCGCATTGCGGACGCTCCGGTTACTCCGTTGTTGAACGCAGCACTCGCTTTGGGTGCGAACACGGGCGAGTACACTTTCCCGAGCGACACGTTCGCCGAGCTGAACGAGAGCACGAAATATCTCTCGGTCGGTTACGACGAGGTACTGCCCAAAAGCAAGGGAACGTTCGATCTGTCGATGAACGTCACGTTCAACGACGGCGACCCGACCGATTTGACGGCCGAAGTGCCCGAACTCGCCTTTGCGCCCGGGTACCAGTACAATTTCAATTTGAAGTTGATCGGCAACCTCATCGAGTTGGAACTCGTCGTTACGTCTTGGGTCGACGTACCCGGATGGGACACCGAGTTCGGCAATTCGTCGATTTCGCTCATCGTGACCGTCGGTTCGTGGGAAATCGTAGGGTGGGATACGACTATCGGCGGCGGTTATTCATTGATCGTCGGCCCCGGCAGTTGGACGCTCAATCCCGCTTGGTCGACCGTGTTCGACAAAGGGACGAAGTGATGCCCTGCTTCGCTGGAATGAAAAAACACTAATCAACTCTTTAATAATATGTTTATGAAAATTTTAAGAAAAGCGATGCCGATGCTCTCTGCTGCCTTGCTGTTCGTCGCATGCAGCAAGGACGCGGAGCCGGGTACCGAACCCGGGGGCTCGACGATCGAAGGCGAAACGGTCGAAACGACATTCGACTTGGCCGTATCGCGTCTGTCGAGTGCCACATCGCTTCCTGCTTCGACCGGCATGACCGCCGAACAGGAAGATGCGGTGAACAACGTGTGGGTGTTGCAGTTCATCGGCGGAGACATGGTGCTCCACGAGTACTACGACCAGTTCACGCCGGTTTCGTCGACCGCCAAGAAAGTGAGTGTCGCACTCAAACCGGGCAATTCGACGGTCTATTTCGTCGCCAACGTGGGCGCGGATTATTTCGCGTCGCTGGAATCGGCTGCGTTGACCGCTTTCGAGGCCGACGTGTTCGACTTCTCCGATTGGAAGGGTACGGCTACTACCGGTCTGCCGATGGTGGGCGTGTACGTCGGTCCGACCGCAACGCCGCCTGCGGATGCCGTGAAGCTCACGCGCATGGTTTCGCGCATCGAGTTCACGTGTACGCTCGATTTGCCGACCGCCGTCACGACGTTGCCTTCGGGTACCAAACTGCCGGCGCCCCAGCTCAAATTGAGCCGCGTGCAGATTACCAATGCGGCTAACAACGTGCGGTACAAGGCGCATAACTTGACCGGCAGCACCCTGAAAGTGTGCCCGGTTTTCCCCGCCAACGCCAACAATTCGGATTTGGCCGACAATTACATGCACTATGCCGAAGATACGTCGGTGGCCGGTAAAACGACCTTCACGATAGTTTGGTACGTGCCCGAAAACCTGAAAGGTGCAATCGTTCCGACCGTCGATTCGTCGTTGAGCGCCGAGGAGCAGGAGAAACAGGCTCAGAAAAACAAGAGCTCGAAATACGCTCCTGCCGGCAGTACCTGCATCGAGTTGTCGGGCGACTACATCGAAACGACCGCATCGAAAAACGAGGCCGGTGCCGATGTATTGACCGAAACCATCAAGGACGTGACCTATTGCATCTATCCGGGTCAGAACGCCACGACCGACTTCAACCTGATTCGCAACTACTCGTACACGATCGAGACGACGATTAAGGGTATCGATGAAACCGATACGCGCGTCATTGTGGAGAAAGGTATTCCGGCCGGTTCGTACATCGACGGTGAGTGGGAATAGTTTATAATTCAGCAAATGACTATGAAAAAAGTATTAGCAATCGCACTTATCGGCTTGATAGCCGTAAGTTGCAGTAAGGGCGAATCCTCCGAGCCCGGCATTTCGCCGGAGGACGGGGTGCTCACCTTTACGGCCGATGCACCCGCTACGAGATCGTTCTTTCCGGGTTCGACCGGTACGATGTATTGGTCTTCGTACGACAACTTGGGTGCTTACGCTTTCGATGCAAGCGGCAGCAATTTGGTCCGGTCGGACTTCTGTTCAATCGACCTT
>CAMWYI010000196.1 GCA_947178455.1 uncultured Alistipes sp.
TGTCATGACCGAACAAGAGCTCATTCGACAAATCATCGCCTTGCGCGACCCGATGTTCCGCTTCGCCCGCGCGCTGCTCCTGCGGCGGGACGAGGCCGAAGATGCCGTCGCCGACGTGGTGGCTCGGATGTGCAGCAATCCCGAACGGTCGGCCGCTTGTCGCGACTTGCGGTCATTCGCCATGACGGCCGTGCGCAACCGATGCTACGACCTGCTGCGGCAACGGCAGGCCGGACAGCGTCGGGCCGATGCACTCGCTGTCGTGGCGGAACCGGTAGCGGCGAATGCCGTCGAACAATGGGAGGTTCGCGAAGTGGTGCGGCGGGCAATGGCCATGCTGCCTCACCGACAGCGCGAAGCCCTCCATTTGAAGGAGATCGAAGGATTCGCCACCAAAGAGATTGCCGCGATGTTCGCTACCGACGAAGCTCAAATTCGCGTATTGCTCTCCCGTGCCCGTTGCCGCATGCGCGAGGAGGTCGAAAAATTGATGAACCATGAAACGAACTGAAAATCCCGACGCATTGTTGGCTCGTTGGTATGCCGGCGAAACGACCGATGCCGAAGAAAATCGGCTCCGCGAGCACTTCGCAACTGCCGACCGACCGGCCCATGAACCGCCTGCTGCGCAAGACGACCGTGCAATCGACGCGATGCTGTTCGCCGGTTTTCGGGCGTTGAGCACCGAACGGATGTCCGACACCCCGCTGCAGCCCGGCTCTCGGCCCGCGATTCGTTTGAATCGCCGTCCTGTCCGGCTTATCCTCTGGAAATCGGCCGCCGTTGCGGCGGTGGTCGCTCTCGGCATTCTGCTGGGGCTTCGATTCCGCACCCCCTATTGCTACATCAACGGTGAGGCCATTTATGACAAAGAAACGGCCCTTGCCGCCACCGATTGCCTGAAAAGCCTTGCGGTGCTGGAACTTCCCGAACGAATGCTGGAACAACTTTTGGAAAACTAAAAATCGTACACCCGAATGAAACGCAACACCTTATTATTACTTGCAGCGGCCATTCTGTTCGGCCGCGCAGCCCATGCCCAACTGTACATCGACAAAAATCCCGAAAACGGTGCATCCGCCGTCGCCCCGACGACCGAACCGACCGAACGCACCCGAACGAGCGTCGACACGCTGCGCCGCATCGACCCCACGGACAGCGAAGTCGTGCGTCTGCGCGAAGCCGACAAAGAGGGCAATATGCTGCTGGAAATCAACGGTCTCGGCTTGACGCTGGGCCGTTCCTACGAATCGAGAACGTGGGACGACCTGAAAAAACGCCGTTTCGCGCTGACGTTCGCCAGCGATATCGAACTCGGATTCACCTCGCTGCTCGGCGTAAAGTACGACCGGCCCCATGAAACCGCGCCCGACTTTCTCAACCAAACGCTCGGTTGTTCGTTCCACTTCGGATTCGCGCCTGTCGGCATTTCGATGCGTTTGGACAAAAAGAGACGTTCCCACCTCAATTTGGGCATGAGCTACTCCGTCGACAACATCCGGCTGACGAATCCGGCATTCACGGTGCGCAACGACGGCAATCGGCTCGTACCGGTCGAACTCGACGAACCGGCCGAAAAATCGAAACTCCGTTACACGACTTTGGGGCTCGTATTGCGATACGACTGGCGGCCGGTCGACAAACTGCGTATCAGCGTCTCGACCCACTACGATTTTCTGATGAACGGTTACGCTATCACCAAGAAACCCAAAGAGAAAACCGCTCTGTCGGGATTCGCTCCGTTCCGTTTCGGGGTCGGCGCTTCGGTGGGCTACCGTTACGTCGGGGTCTTCGTGCGTTACGCGCCCACGTCGCTTTTCCAGTCGTCGAGCGGCCTGAAAGCACAGACCCTTTCGTACGGGTTGGTATTCAATTTCTGATTTCGAGCTACTATGAAACATTGGATTATCATCGGATTATTCATCCTCTCGCCGGTTGCAGCGTGGGCGCAAAGCCCTGCCATAGAAAAATTGTTCGACCGTTACGGCGCGGCCGAAGGCGTTACGAGCGTCATGCTCGAACGCAAAATGATGCAGATGATGAGCGCGCAGGCGGCCCAGCGCGGCGATGCGGAGTTGGCTCGGCTGCTCGACGAAATCGTCTTCATTCGCGTGCTGACGACGACCGACGAGACCGATTTGGCCGCCGAAGCCGAACAGGCTGTCAAAGCGAGCAAACATTTCGAGCTGCTTACCTCGGCTTCTGTGGACGGTCGCATCACGCGGGTCTATCTGCGCGACTCGAAACTGAACGAGAACAAAGAGCTGGTCGTGATTACGCGCGGCGAAGACGAAACAGCGGTCGTGCATATCTGCGGTTCGTTCGACGTGCACGAAGTCTCCCGCATCACCTCGCTCCGACCCTGACAAAGGGAAATCGCAAAAATTAAGCTCCCATACCTTATAAAGGTACGGGAGCTTTTTTATAAAAACTTCGGTGACGGCGCAGAAACTTTGCAAAGCTCTCCAACCGCCCTTCGCGCTTAAAACCGCTTTCTTAAAGCGGCGGTTATTTGATGCGTTCGTAGTATT